>JALZFP010000335.1 GCA_030861485.1 Actinomycetota bacterium
AGCCTGCTCGTCGCCCTGGCCTTCTGGGTTGGGGTCGCCCTTTTCTCCGGCCTCTTCTTCCCGGCCGCGCTCGGGGGCGTACTCTTCTCGTCTCTGCTCCACCGCCGGGCTCGCCTCGCGGTATAAAGCGGTATAAAGGTGGGGAGACGTTGCGTAACAGCGGAGGTTGAGAAATGAAGTGGGCGACGGCCATATCCCGCAAGGCTGTCTTCGAAGATGCCCTGATCGAGTGCGTGGCGGGCGTTCGAGAGGCTCTGGGTTCCGGTCCGGTAACGCTCGCCGTCGCCTTCGTCACGCCGCACTTCGCGGAGTTTTATGAGCGGTTGCACGAGGTCTTGAGGGAAGCTCTTGGTCCCGAAACGCTCCTCGGCTGCTCGGCGGGTGGTGTGATCGGGGGCGGCGAGGAGGTCGAGCGGCTCCCGGCCGTGACCCTCACCGCCGCCCGCCTCCCGGAGGTCGCGGTGCGCACATTTCACCTCGACGGCGGCGCGCTGCCGGACCTCGACGGCCCGCCGGACTCCTGGGAGAGGCTCGTCGGCGCGGAGCGGAGCCAGGAGCCGCAGTTCGTCCTGCTCGCCGACCCCTTTACCTCCCGCCCGGAGGCGCTGCTCGCCGGCCTTGACTACGCCTTCCCGGGCTCGGCCAAGATCGGGGGTCTCGCCAGCGGCGGTACCTCTCCGGGTCTGAACGCCCTCTTCCTCGACGGCGAGGTCCACACGTCCGGCATCGTGGGCGCCGCCCTCAGCGGTAACGTGCTCGTAGATACCGTCGTCGCCCAGGGTTGCAGACCCGTGGGCCCGCTGATGCAGATAACCGACTGCAAAGAGAACATCCTCTACGAGCTCGACGGGCGGCCAGCCTTCTCCGCCCTGCAGGAGCTCTTCGCGGGCCTCGACGAGCGCGATCGCAAGCTCGCCCAGACGGCGCTCTTCGTGGGCGTCGTCATGAGCGAGTTCGAGGAGGAGCCCAAAGCTGGGGATTTCCTGATCCGGAACCTTATCGGCATCGACCCGAAGAGCGGGGCGGTAGCCGTCGGCGAGTACCTGGGCGAGGGGATGCGCATCCGCTTCCACCTCCGCGACGCCGAAGCCTCCGCCCAAGACCTCCACGCCGTGCTAACCGACTACGAGAGCGCCCTGCCCCGCAAAGACGAGGTCTCCGGCGCCCTCCTCTTCTCCTGCCTCGGGCGCGGCGAATACCTCTACGGAAGGCCCAACTTCGACACCGGCATCTTCAGGCAACACCTCGGCGACGTCCCCGTCGGCGGCTTCTTCTGCAACGGTGAGATAGGGCCGGTCGGCGGTACGACCTTTCTGCACGGTTACACCTCTTCTATAGGCCTCTTCCGCTCCCGAGACTACGCGGTGGAATGAAACACCGATAACCACTAACGGCACGCGTCGTATGTTCTGGTGTGAGGTGAGCTTAGAAGAAGGCAAAAAAGGGGCGTTCCCTCCGGTAGCGCCCCGTAACAGGCGTAAACTAGGCTTAGGTACTCGCCCGTGGCTTGCATACTGAAGCTCTGA
This sequence comes from Actinomycetota bacterium, assembly GCA_030861485.1. Classification (GTDB taxonomy): domain Bacteria; phylum Actinomycetota; class Rubrobacteria; order Rubrobacterales; family Rubrobacteraceae; genus Rubrobacter_F. Next base: position 1,527 of record JALZFP010000335.1, read on the forward strand.
CTGGTGCCGCTGCCGGACACCGCCGGATCGGCCTGACTAAAGCCGTAGTCGGTGATGTTGTCGTTGCTCCCGTTGCTCTCGCTTCCAGGAGTTACCGGAACGTAAGTGCCGTTGGCCGAGCAATACGCATGCTGCGCAGTGAGCGCGTTCCTCAAGTTTGCCTGGGCGGCACTGTCCCTCACGTTGGCCCGCTCGCTAATTCAGCAACACTCGAACGGCTACAGCGACCGTGATGCCGATGATCACGCCTTTTCGTTGCAATACTACAAACACGTCGGAGAGTCGCCTTCATGCCCTGCAAAACACAGGGTGCACGAGAGGTGCGCTTCGAGCGGGTGGCGGTCGGTTAGATTGGACAAAGTGGATTGTAACTGTTGATGTAGTTAAGGAGATCTTGCCTACTCAGGCGCTGCCGTTGCCTCTACTTACCGGGCTGTCGGGGGGGCTTATTCTCGAAAGTTTTCTCGTTCGAGTTGCTATTCTGAATTCATTGGTTGTTTTCTAGGATTTTTGCCGTATTCTACGCCTAGACGATCGGAAACGACGGAAGGAGAACGACCATGGCGAAAGTCGCTACGGGACTCTCGATGTCACTGGACGGCTTTATCGCCGGGCCGAATGATGGTCCACAATCACCGCTGGGTGACGGCGGTGAGCGACTCTTCGCGTGGTACTCCGCTGGCAACACCGAATACAGGTTGCCGGGTACTGAGATGGTGTTCAGGGTCTCGCTGCAGAGCGCCGAGCTGCTTCGGGAGGCGCACAGCAAGATGGGGGCGTTTGTGACGGGCCGGAGGACGTTTGACATCGCCAACGGGTGGAATGGCAGCCCCCCCTTGGGCGTACCCACCTTCGTCGTCACCCACACGGTCCTACAAGAATGGGACTACGAGGGATCGCCGTTCACGTTCGTCACGGAGGGCGTCGAAAGCGCTGTCAAGCAGGCAAAAGCGGTTGCGGGCGATAAGGACGTCGCCGTGAGCGCCGCCAGCATCGCGCAGCAGTGCATCAGGTTGGGTCTACTCGACGAGATACACGTCGATTTGGTGCCCGTCCTGCTCGGGGGTGGCGTCCGGTTGTTCGACCACCTGGGCACGGGACCGATCGACCTGGAACGCACGAGGGTGGTCGAGGCCCCCGGGGTAACCCATCTCACGTTTCGTGTCGTAAAGTGAGGTAGCAACCAAAGCGGCCGCCACGGCCTAAGCTTGGAAACCCTTTCCTTACCCAACCTCCTAGAAGAGGTCTTCTTGTAAGCCTAACGTAGCCGTCAAGGGTGCTCCTCGAGAGCACCGGAGCGCACAGAGTAGCCGAGCCGGTACTATGTCGGTCCCTAACCCGCTCTAACTAACACGATATGTTCGTCTGTGATGAATATGAAGGGAAACACCACCACAAAGGGGTAAACACCCGTGATAAGTGGGGTGGACCGTTGCCAACCTACCCAGCGTCTCGCACGGAGCACCGCGATACCTATCAGCGT
>JALZFP010000337.1 GCA_030861485.1 Actinomycetota bacterium
ATACGCATGATCGAGACGCCGGTCTCTCTCTCTCCAGCCATGATTGCGCGCTCTATGGGAGCGGCGCCACGGTAGCGGGGCAAGAGTGAGGCGTGCACGTTCCAGGCGCCAAGTGGTGCTGCGTAGAGGGTGTCGGGGCGCAGGATCTGACCGTAAGCCGCGACGACGAGGGCGTCGTGAGTGGAGATCTCGTCCGCAACCTCCCCGATGCGGGCCGGTTGGCGCAACGGGAGATCTGCAGAGACGGCGAGCTCGGTCACGGGGGCCCCGGAGAGTCTTCGTCTCCGGCCGCGCCGGCGGTTTGGTTGGGAGATCACAAGCCCTACCTCGTGCCCTGAGGCCATGAGACCACGCAGGATGGTAGCGGCGAAGGCCGGAGTGCCGGCAAACGCTAGCTTCATGAGGGTAGCGGAAGAAGCCTACCGACCCGCCAGCAGACGCTCGCGCATCTCGCGCATCGCGCTCTTTCGGGATTCGCGGTCGGTGCGGTCCAGCATAAGGATACCGTCGAGGTGGTCCATCTCGTGCTGAAATATCCGCGCGAGGCGCCCCTCGGCCTCGACGCTCATCGGTGCTCCTGACAGGTCCTGGCCTTTCAGGGTGACGGCCACCGGCCGTTCGACCTCCACACCGATCCCAGGGATCGAGAGGCAGCCTTCCACATCCTTCTCCTGTGCCTCGGACCGTTCCTCGATTACGGGGTTAACGACAATGAACTCCCGGAGCTCTCCCTCGTCCTCGTGAGCGGCTACAAAGATACGCTTGAGGCGGCCGATCTGGTTTGCGGCTAGGCCGGCGCCTTCGGCCTCGTACATGATCCTTAGCATGTCCTCTGCCAGCTGTTTTAGTGAATCGTCAAAGTCCTTTACAGGGGCTGCCCGCGACTTCAAGACCGGGTCCCCGAAAGTCCTGATCTCGTGTGCCGCCTTCTCCACTCTTATACCTCCTCAGGGTCCATATTTATGCGGACTTTAAGTCCGTTGTTGCTCCGGCTACGAACCTCGGCCGCTAACCGGGCTACAAGCGTAGCTGCTCTCGCCAATGCGGCCCGCCTGCGACTCCGCAGCAACATCCGCCAGACGGGACGCCCTCCCTCCGAGAACGGCGCCGGGTCCAGCACCTCTATCTCAGGCCCGCTAACAAATGGCCGCAAGCGTGATTCTACCGCACGCCGAACCACGCCCTCGGGCCCTTCGAGGACAACCTCTGCCACGTAAGCATGGGGAGGATAGCCCAGAGCGCGACGCTTGGGGAGCTCTCCCGCCGCGAATGCTTCGTAGTCGCCCCGGAGCGCCGCCCGCAGAACTTTGTGCTCCGGCGAGCGGGTCTGCACGAGCAGCCTCTCCCGGCTCGCTTCGGCCGCCCCATATAAGAGTCTGAAGCCTTTCTCGGTGGAGCCCGCCCCGCTAAAGAGGACAGAGTCCGCGTCGGGAACCACGACCAGGTCCCAACTCTCTTCGAGCACGCAATGGGCCGTGCCCACCACGACTCGCGCCCCCACTGCTTCCCGCGCCCCCGCCGTCAGGAGCCCGACGTCCACGCCTAATGCGGCGGCAAGTTCCGCGCGCACCCTGCCTATCGCGAGGCCCCTGCGGTCCAGACGGTCTGGCGAACGACAGGCCGGGCACTCCTTTTCGGAGTCTTCATTGTGCCCGCAATGGACGCAAAACAGGGATCTCACGCCACGCGCGCCTCGGAGCCTGAGGGGGAGATCGCAGACCGGGCATCTCCACACGAACCCACACCGGGTGCAGGAGAGGCTCGTTGCGTAACCCAACCGGTTCACCACGACGCCGACGCGCCCCCCGCCTCGAACCGACCGGCGGCAGGAGTCAAGCAGCGTGGAGCTAAGAGCCGCTCCCGTGCCCCTCATGTCCACAACGGAGACCGCCGGCCACCGATCAGGCGCGACGGCGGGTAGTCGCCGCACTCCGCTCTCCGGAGCGTACAGTCTCAGGGAGGGAGCGGGCGAAAAGAAGATGACGGCAACACCTTCGATGCTACCCCGCGCGCGCGCTATGTCCCGGACGTGGATCGGCACGCCCTCGTACCCCGGGCTCGCCCGGTACGCTTCATTCGGCTCGTCTATCACACAGACCGTCCCAAGACGCCGAAAGGGCACGAGCACCGCCGCGCGCGTCCCCACCAGAATGTCTACCTCTCCCCGGCGTGTTGCCTCGTAGGTTGCGGCGCGGCCCCCCGGCCTCACGCCACTGTGATATGGTGCGACCGTGAGGCCTGCGGGCAGTAGCCTCTCGAATACCTCCACCAGCCGCTGGATATCCCCGGTCTCCGGGGCGAGCACCAGGGCTTGCTCCCCACCCCCCGCCGCAGCCCTCGCGACGGCCGCCGCAGCCCGCATGCTCTCCGCGCCCGGCATCCGCCACACCCAATCCCCGCTCCGTGAGAGCACCCGCTTAGCCCCATCCCCGTAAGGATCAAGTTTCGATCCGGAACCCCTCGTATACGAGATAGGGAGCGGCTCGGGTCTCTTCTCCAGCCGGATAGCCCTGCGCCGGACCAGCCGCCGAAGAGCGTCTCTACCCGCGCCGGCTGCGTGGAGAAGATCCACGACGGGGTATCCTTCGTCCCGGCCCGCGAGGGCCTCCAGAAGTGCCCTCTGCCGGGGCGCCCGGCGTAGCAGTTCGAGGGTGTCCACTTCGGCCACGGCCCACT
>JALZFP010000004.1 GCA_030861485.1 Actinomycetota bacterium
GTGTACATTTACAAGACAGCCCACCACCCAAGGTTCGAACGAGATTACAAGACGAAGGTCGTTGCCGTAGCGCTCGCCACGGCAGCAGCCCCAACCTTCTTCCCGACTCACCATTCTGCGGTGGGCACCCCCCTGATTGACGGAGGGGTGTATGCCAATAACCCGACCGGTTTGGCGACGGTGGAGGCAATCGGGGTGCTAGATTGGCCCAAAGATTCCTTGAGGGTCTTGAGCCTTGGTTGCACCTCGGAGCCGTTTGACGCTGGCAAGGCTAGGTTCTTACCCCGAGGACTGGGGTACTGGGGACCGAGAATCGTGGACCTTTTTATGACCGCCCAATCCTCTTCGTCCTTGGGTACCGCACATGTCTTGCTGGGGCACGATGATGTACTGCGCATAGACCCACGAGTTCCGAGCGGACGCTACGGCTTGGACACCCACGAGGGGACCGGTTCGTTGAGAGGACTAGGCGATTCGGAGGCCCGAGACGCTTTGCCCGAGATTCGGCGCATGTTTATCGACGAAGGGCTATCCGAGCAATTCGAGCCTTACAAACAACTCGATAGCGGAGACTGACGCTCTCCGCTATCTAAATATTGCCCCGGGACCCGATCCGAGCGCCCCTTCGCAAAGACTCGAACCGTGACCCCGGGGCATCTGGTGGCGACGGACCGGGGCTACGAGACCACGGTACCCGACCCCGAGGGCAACCCGGCCACGCTGCGCGTCACAGCCCACCAGGAGGGCCTTGAGCGAGCCGAGCGCGAGTTGGCTCAACTACGTTATCGGCTCTCTTCGCCTACCATAACCGCCATTACTTCGTCGCTTATGTCGAAGTTGGCGTAGACCTCCTGGACGTCATCGTTTTCTTCGAGGGCGTCTATTAGTCTCAAGGTCTGCTTGGCGGTCGCGGCGTCGAGGTCTATGCTGTTCTGGGGCTGCATTGTGATCTCAGCGTTCTCAAACGCTATCCCGGCCTCTTTGAGGCTCTCGCGCACCGTCGCGAAGTCCTCGGGAGCCGTCAGCACCCGGTAGTCGCTCTCCATCGGCTCGACGTCCTCGGCCCCGGCCTCCAGGGCCAGCTCCATCAACTCGTCCTCGTCCACCTCACCCTTGGGGATTAGGAGTACACCTTTCCTCTCGAAGAGATAGGAAACGGACCCGCTAGTCCCGAGCTTCCCGCCGTTTTTGGAGAAGATGTACCTGACGTCCGAGGCTGCCCTGTTCCTGTTGTCCGTCAAGACGTCGACCATGATCGCAACTCCACCAGGCGCGTATCCCTCATAGGTGATCCTCTCGATGGCCGCCGCGTCCGCGCCGGCCCCTGTGCCCTTGTCTATGGCCCGTTGGATATTGTCGTTGGGCATGTTGCCTTCTTTGGCCTTCTGCACCGCGAGCCCTAACGCCGGGTTCATCTCCGGGTCACCCCCGCCCTCGCGTGCCGCTATCGTTATCGCCCTGGACAGTTTCCCGAAGAGGGCCCCACGTTTCGCGTCGGCGGCGCCCTTCTTGCGCTTAATCGTAGACCACTTTGAATGTCCGCTCACAATCCGCAAACCTCCCGTATAAAGTACTCGTGAAACCTAGTATCATCTGTGAGTTCCGGGTGGAACGCCGTGACCAGGATGTTCTCTCCTTTAGCCGCGACGATTCTCTCATCCACCTTGCCCATAACCTCTACTCCGGGCCCCACGTCCTCAAAGAACGGCGCCCGGATAAACACCCCCACAAAAGGTTCCTCGAAACCTTCTATCTCGAGCTCCTTCTCGAAAGAATGGATCTGCCGCCCGAACCCGTTCCGCTCGACGAGCGCGTTCATCAGGCCCAGAAGGGGCTGCCTCGGTCCCGTCGTCGCCGACGCCGCGAGGACCATCCCCGCGCACGTCCCCCACACGGGCCCGCCCTTGTAGAAAAAGCTGCGTACCCCATCGAGGAGACCCGAGTCCACCATCAGGTTCCCTATTGCCGTGGACTCACCGCCCGGTACGATGAGGCCGGCCAATCCCTCCAAGTCCTCGATACCCCTCACCTCGACCGGCTCGACCCCGAGTTTCTTCAGGATCTCGACGTGCTCCCGGACGTCTCCCTGGAGCGCGAGCACCCCGATCCTCGCCGGCCCCTCGGTCTTTAGCTCCGCCCTCCGGGCCGTTACCCGGCTTGTCTCACCATTACCAGCCACGCGCCGCCAGCTTCTCCCCCTCCGCGAGATCCCCCATCTCCTTGCCGACCATCGCCTCGCCCAGGCCCTTGCTCGCCTCCGCGATGGCCTTCGCGTCGTCGAAGCGGGTCGTGGCCTTTACGATGGCCTCCGCCCTTCGGGTAGGTTCGCCGCTCTTGAAGATGCCACTCCCAACGAAGACACCGTCTGCTCCGAGCTGCATCATCATCGCAGCATCTGCGGGCGTGGCGATCCCACCGGCTGTGAACAAGACGACCGGCAGCCGCCCGTTCTCGGCAACCCACCTGACCAAGTCATACGGCGCCCCGAGGTTCTTCGCCTCGGTCATAAGCTCCTCGCTCCCTAGCGTGGTCAGCCTTCTTATGCCGCCCGTGATCGCGCGCATGTGCCTGACAGCCTCGACGACGTTGCCGGTCCCAGCCTCGCCCTTCGAGCGGATCATAGCCGCCCCCTCGCCGATGCGCCTGAGCGCCTCGCCCAGGTTTGTCGCCCCGCACACGAAAGGTACCTCAAAGGCCCACTTGTCCACGTGGTTAGCCTCGTCCGCCGGCGTCAAAACCTCGGACTCGTCCACGTAGTCGACCTCCAGTGCCTCCAAGACCTGCGCCTCGACGAAGTGGCCTATACGGGCCTTCGCCATCACAGGAATCGTGACGGCTTCCTGGATCTCGACTATCTTCTCCGGATCGCTCATCCTGGCGACCCCGCCCTGCGCCCTTATGTCCGCCGGCACCCGCTCGAGCGCCATGACCGCGACGGCCCCTGCCTCCTCGGCTATACGCGCCTGCTCGGCGTTCACCACGTCCATAATGACCCCGCCTTTGAGCATCTGGGCCATACCGCTCTTTACCCGGAACGTTCCGGTTAGCTGACCGTTCTCCGTCATGTATCACTCCTATCGGCGCTTGTTAAAATTGCTAGAGGCTAACGAAGATATCTTACTACCGGCGCCCCCACGCGCCAAACGCCCGAAAGCCCTACGGCCGTGGCTTACTCTATCTCTATGCGCTCCCGGCGCTCGCCCCGGCGCCCGGTCTCCGCCCCCTGCGGCCTCGCGAGCTCCCTCGCGCCCCGCAACACCTCGAACCCCGCCCGCCGGAAGTGACCGGCCGCTCTCCGCCGACGCTCCCCCGGCACCAACACGTAGGCCACCACCCCAAGCAGCGAGCGTCTGCGGCGTGGTAGCGGTTCTCTGGGCCTCTCAGTCTCCGTCATCAGCCAACCTCACCCTCAGCTTGTCGCCCTCGATCCTCGCTCCCGCGGCCTTCAGGCGTACCATCGAATTTGGTAGGAGTACGTTTCGCTTGTAGCCTCCGACCTGGACCAAGAGCTCCGCACCTTTTTTTGAGAGGTCAACGTTGCCCTTCTCTAGCAGCGGCAGGTTGAACACTACCTCGTACCCACCGTTGTTCGCGAGTATCTCGTGCGCCGCTCCGCGGAAGAACACCCTCAAGGGCTCCTCCTCCCCGAAGACCTCCTCCGCCAGGGCGCCTAAAGCCTCCAGGCCGTAAATCTCCCCATCGAAGAGGCGTGCTTTAAAGATCGGAATCGGCGAGAATGAGTCTTCTATCTCGGCGAGGTGCCCCTTCTGCGCCTCCCGCCACTTTTCGAAGTAAGGATCCAAGACCGCGTCGGGCAGAAGGCGGTTGACGACCACGGCGTCTACTCGGTAGTCATAGAGATTCAGGTACGTGTACGCGCGCCGCGCCTCGGCTATTACCATTTTCTCCGCGTTTACCACGAGCCGCACGGAGGCGTTCTCGGGATCGGTAAGGATGTCCTCGACACCAACTATAGCCTCATATAGGCGTTGCAGAGCCCCAAAAAAGCTATCCTCAGGTAGCGGCGGCAGGGACCTCATTCCGCGGCGGGCGAAGGGGCGTATGGCCTTGGCTACCCGCCGCTGTACCGGGAAAACTTTCTGTATATACCAGCTCATCTGGTCCGGCAGGCTTAAGAGCCTTAGCGTCTCCCCGGTAGGTGCCGCGTCCAGGATCAAGGCGTCGTAAAGGTTTTCTCTATGGTGACGCCGGACCATGAGCAATCCGAACAGCTCGTCCATGCCGGGCAACATCGCCAGCTCCTCGGCCGCCAGAGAGTCGGCCCCCTGCCACTCGAAAAAGGTCGTCACGTACCCCTGGATCTCGGCCCAGTACTCCTCTAGTACGTATGCATAATCCATCTCCTGGGCGAAGAGCCCGGATGACATCTCCTTGGGCTCCGGTCCGACCTCCGCATCGAAGGCGTCCGATAGCGAGTGTGCAGGGTCGGTGCTCATCACGAGCACCTTCTTCCCCGAACGGGCCGCCTCGAGCGCCGTCGCCGCCGCCACGCTCGTCTTACCGACGCCCCCCTTGCCGGTATAGAGGATCGTTCTCAAGAGAGGACCGGGGTAGCACCCCCGGGATCAGGTACGTAAGTGATCGCCATGAGCAGCGCCAACATCGCTATAAGCCCGAAGTACACGAGCCCCACCATCACCCGGTGCCGCAACTCGATATCGTTATACGCCTGTCTCTCCGGCGTATTGCGCCTACGCCAGCGGTGCCATAGCTCCCTGCCGCCGGAGTACGCTACGAAAAGCAGGATGACGAGGAAGATCGGGTTGAACGGCGTAACAAACAGGAGCGCCCCCACCGTGGTGGCGCCGAGTACCCAGAATGCGGGCGACATGGCTCCCACCGCCCTCCCGCCGTCGAGCGGCAAAATCGGCAGCAAATTGAACAGGTTCAGGAGGAACCCGACGTAAGCGAGCCCCAAGAACAGGAGGCTTCCGGCGCCGGCGTAGATGCCGAGAGCCGCCAACGCGCCGAGCGTGCCAATAAGCGGCCCGGCGAGCCCGACCCGGGCCTCGACGAGGGCATTCTTTGGCATCTCCTTCATCGCAATGAACGCGCCGAGGAACGGGACGAACATCGGCGCTGAGGCTTTCATGCCCTCCCGTTTGAGTTGCAAGACGTGGCCCAACTCGTGCACCCAGATCAAGGCAACCAGCCCGACCGAGAACCATAGCGGGTACAGCAGAGCGTACGCCCCAACGCTAAGGAGCATCGTCAGCCCCGTCCCGACGAACTTGACCTTGAGCAAGAGAAACAGTAGCCCCTTGAACTTGGCGATCAGGAATCCGATCGCCGTGAGCGGGACCAGGAGACGCTTTACCATGCTCCACATCCCGCCCTCGGGCCTTATTGGTTCATATTCTGGCGCCTCTGGGCGAGCCTCGAGGTCGCTGCGGAACAGCGGTTCCGGGTCGCGCAACTCGTCTCCGCCCCGGTAAGAGTAACGGTCCATACCCCGTATTGTATCGTCCAAAGAGGCTAGAACGGGGGACGACGCTCCCTCTCGCGCCGCTGCTGCGCCTCGACTGTGTAGATGGCCTCCGGTATCGCCTCTAGGCGCCCCTTGGGTATCTGCTCTCCGGTGTCGTCGCAGATGCCGTAGGTCCCCTCCTCTATCTTCTGCAAGGCCCGCTCCACGGACTGCAGACGCTTCTCCAGCGTCTGCTCGACGGTCGCGTCCATCTCGCGGGTGAATAGAGACTGACTCATGTCCCCGGAGTCATGCTGGGTGAAGTCCTCTTCCTCCTCGGCCCGGAACCGTTGGTCCTCCTCTAGCCCTTCGACCATTCGTACCAGCTCGGCCCGCGACTCCTCAAGCCGCTCCCTCTGCTTCTCGACGAACTCTTTGTCAAGCTCGTTGTTAGCCAAAACTACTCCAAACTCTCGATAGCAAGAATCGCAAGACCCTACCTTACCCTAACCTTCTCGCCCGCACACGGCTACAGGGTAGACGCCGCCCGCAGGCGTGGCTTGGAGTTCGCAGGGGGTAGTGAAGGCCTGCGGTACAGCGAGAGGAGGCGCTCGATCCTCGTCAGCCGCTGCTCGGCGGGTTTGGGCCGCTCCCAGAGCTCCACGCGCAACGAGGAGCCCTGCACGTAGACCCGCACGTGGGTGAGCACGAACTTCGACACGAAGATTGGCGGACCCTTGAGGTGTGGCGAGATGGGCTGAAGCTGGCGTAACCAGCACCCTGAGTTGACCATTACCGCACGCCAACCATCTGGCCTCTTTACCTCCAGGAGTGACGGCAGGTGCGTGTGTCCAGAGACTAGTACGTCGATCTCTCCTGCGCGCGCGGAAGGGTTCATCGGCGTTGGGGCGTCTCCCAGCAGGATGTCTCGGATCTTGTTCTGAGAAGTCTCGGCGGGAGAGTAGTGCTCTCTCTCTTTGAGGTTCACGGAGGCTATAGTTCCGCGGACCACGCGCCGAATCACGAGGAAAAAGATAGCGAAGATCAGCAAAATCAGAAGCCCAAAGATGCCGATGTCCAGGAAAAATCTATGCACCCAGGGTAACTCCTGATAGCTGCCCAAAAAGATTGTTGGACTGTAACTCGGGATCTCATTCGCGATAGCCAGCGTGTATGCAACCCCCCGATAGACGGCATAAGCCACCAGGAGCGGCAAGAGCAGATAAGCTGTCACGAGCCCCACGGCATCGTAGAAGTAGCGGCTCGCGATCCAACGTGGTATCTCCACGAGCGGGTAGACGTTTTTTACCTCCGAGAGGTCCAGCCCCCGCGCCACCTCCCCAAAGGGTGCAACGCGCCGGGTGAAATCCGTAACCACGTGGTGCCCGAGCGGCGTATCGAGGGGGTCTCCATAATCCTCGATAGTGTTTGCGGGATCGAATTGGTTGCCGTGCTCGCAATAGATTGTTCGCCGCTCCCCTCCCGCCTCTATCGAAGCTAGGTAAGAGAGAGCAAACTCGTCCACCAACCCTCGCTCTCGCAGGGTCTTCT
>JALZFP010000018.1 GCA_030861485.1 Actinomycetota bacterium
GGCGGTGAGTAACGCGGTTGATCTGCTCGGTATCTCCATACGAGATGCCGTTCGCATGGCTACGCAGACCCCTGCCGAAATACTAGGGATCCACGGCAAGGGCAGGATAGTTGCGGGCGCGGACGCCGACCTCGTTTTGCTGGTGCCGTCCGGCGCCGTGTACGAGACTATCGTGGGTGGAGAGACAGTCTACGCGGTAAGCAGAGGGGACGATGGGCTCCCCGGCTCCCCGAGGGGCTAGAACCGGTAGTAGCGGGTCGGGAACACCGCTCGCTACTACCGGCTTACGGCGTTCTGCGGGGCGGACAGATTTTTTGTGTTTACTGGGATCGGGTAGTAGAAACAAAGCAACGTGATCGTTCCTAAAAAGATAAGGTCCGCGAACGTGGGAGTCCCGGCACGGGCCCCAGCGAGCGTAATAAGCGAAGGAGGTACGCGAAATGTCCGATGCCGAAGAGCGGTGGGACGAACCCGAGGCCGAGCCCATAGACAAGGAGGCTGAGCAGCGCGAGTTGGAGGCCGCCGGGTGGGAACAGGTGGAGCGACAGGGCAAGATTGTCTGGCGCAACCCGGAGAGCGGACATCTGTACCCGCAGGGCGTGGCGGTAGCCCTGGTCAGGGAGGGCGGCAATGCCGAAGAGGTGCCAAAGAATCCAGAGGGCGCCGCGTGAGGTAAACCACGACGCTTTCAGGTGGCGGTTCCCGTATTGGGTACACCTTTTTGGGTTACACCCGCACCTGCTGTACCAGCTGTTGTGGTTAAGTGAGATAGGGGGACGGGTGAAGGACACCTTCAGGACTTTGCAGGCATAATAATCACAAGATCGGTTTGACGAGCCCGAGCTTCTCCGGTTTGCGCCGGTATCGTGGCTTGTACAGAGGGGGGAACCGACGTGAAAGTCAGGTACGCATCGGCAGTGTTTTCGGCGACGGCGTTCGTGCTCGTCCTCGTCGTAGGGGGACTGGCCCCGGCGCAGGAGGCGGCGGCGGGTGCGCTCGTCCCCGTGCAAACTTGCACCGGCGAAACCATCGAGCTCAGCGGCGACGAAAAGCGCACCCTCGACCTCCACAACCAGGCCCGCGCTGACAGGGGGCTCTCCGCGTTCTGCGTGAATCCCGCTCTCACAGAGGCCGCCAGGACCCACTCCGAGGGGATGCTAGACGAGGACTATTTCGGGCACGAGTCCGATAACGGTGGGGCCATGGAGAATCGGATCGAGCGCTTCGGCTACTCCTCCGCCGGCTACTCTTACTGGGCAGTAGGCGAGAACATCGGTTGGGGCACGGGACCCCTGAGTACGCCGGAGAGCCGCTTCGAAGAGTGGATGGACAGCCCGGACCACTGGCCGAACATCCTCAGCGAGAGTTTTACCGAGGCCGGGATCGGTGTGCACGACTCCGGTACACGCGATGGGGGCAAGATGTACACCGTGGATTTCGGGACCCGGTACTAACGTCGGCGTGTAGCGGCTCGAGGGTGCCGAGGACTACGTCGCCCCGCCTCGCATTCGATACTCCTCTGGACGCCTCGACTACGGTAAACTTCAGCCCATGGCGGCCATATCTCCCATACGGCCCATGCGCGAGGCCAAGGCGCGTGGCGAGTTCCTGGCCATGATCTCGCTCTACGACGCTCCTTCGGCTACGCTGTGTTGTGATGCCGGGGTAGATTGTCTCCTCGTCGGTGACTCGCTCGGAAACGTGGTCCTGGGCTACGACGATTTTCTCTCCGTGACGATGGAGGATCTGCTGCGCCACACGGCGGCGGTAGGGAGGGGGGCCAAGAAATCGTCGCGGCCACAGGTGCCGGTCATCGCCGATCTGCCGTTTAGCAGCTATACCAGCGCCGAGCAGGCGGCCCGCAACGGCGCGGCCCTGATGCGGGCGGGCGCGCATGGGCTCAAGCTAGAGGGCGCGGGCCCGATTGCTCTGCGGGCGGTGCGTACCCTGGTCGAGATAGGCGCGCCGGTCGTGGGACACCTTGGGTTCACGCCGCAGTCCGCCCTCCAATTCTCGGGTGTCGTGCAGGCCAAGACCGGCGAGGCCGCCGCGCGGTTGCTCCGGGAGGCGCGCAGCCTGGAAGAGGCCGGATGCTTTGCCCTGGTGCTGGAAGCCGTACCGCAGGAGGTTGCGCGGCGTATCACGGAGGCTCTATCTATCCCCACCATCGGGATTGGCGCGGGGGCCGGCTGCGACGGTCAGGTCCTCGTCTGGCACGACCTGGCCGGGATAACCCCGGGGCCGCCGCTGCGCTTTGTCAAACGCTACGCCGACGCCGACGCTCTTCTGAGGCGGGCCGCGCAAGACTTTGTCGACGAGGTACACTCCGGCGCCTTCCCGGCGGAAGAGCACGGTTGGTCGATGCCTGAGGCGGAGCTAGAAGGGTGGAGGACGAGGGATGAGGGATAAATGGGTGTCGCCCTGCCTGCTCTCTAGCCTTAGTCTTGCTTGCTGAGCATGCAGATCCTCGACACGCCGGAGGCTATGCGCTCGCTCTCGGAGAGCTGGCGACGCGAAGGCCGTCTCATCGGTTTTGTGCCGACGATGGGCGCGCTTCATGAGGGGCACCTCTCGCTGGTCCGCATGGCCCGCGAGGAGTGCGACAAGCTCTTCGCCTCGATCTTTGTAAATCCGCTCCAGTTCGAGGCGCGGGATGACCTGGAGAGGTACGAGCGCCCATTCGACCGAGACAGCCGGCTGCTGCGTGAGACCGGTTGTGACGCCCTGTTCGCGCCGTCGGTGGAGGTTATGTACGGTGCCCGGACGTCCGACGAAGGTCGTCTTGTCCAGACCTTTGTCGAGGTCAAGGAGCTCGGCGAGATCCTGGAGGGCGCGGTCCGCCCCGGCCACTTTCGGGGCGTCGCCACTATCGTAGCCAAGCTCTTTAATATCGGGGTCCCGCACCGCGCTTACTTCGGTGAGAAAGACTACCAGCAGCTAAAGGTGATCGAGCAGATGGTGCGCGACCTCTTCTTCGACGTTGAGCTCGTGCCCGGCCCCACGGTGCGCGAGAAAGATGGACTCGCCCTGAGCAGCCGCAACGCGCGACTCTCGCCAGGCGAGCGCGAGGCTGCCGCCGTGCTTTTCCGGGCGCTGCGTGAAGGCGTCGCCCATGTGGAGGGCGGCGAGCGCGACGCTGCCAGGCTGGTAGAAGCCATGCGGGCTGTGTGCGAAACGCAACCCCTCGTGGAGGTACAGTACGTCGCCGTGGTCGACGCCAGAACGCTCGAGCCCCTGACCGAACTTGTAGGGGGACGCCCGGCTCGGGCCCTGATCGCCGCCTCCGTCGGGGGCATCCACCTCATAGACAATATAACGTTGTAAGCAGTCGCCTGCTCGGCGCTCGACGGTTCGGGAGGAGATCATGCAAAGCGGATCCATCATAAGAGACCCGGCCCTCGCCCCGGATGGGCACAGAAAGATAGACTGGGCCGCCCGTCACTCGCCGGTCCTGAACGCCGTCAGGGACAAATACCTGAAGGACGGCAGCTTCGAGGGCCTCGGCGTAGGTGTAGCCCTCCCGATAGAGGCCAAGACCGCCTACCTGACGGTGGTGCTGGCCGAGGCCGGGGCCGACGTGGCCGTGGCGAGCCCCGGTCCCTTCTTCGTGCAGGACGACGTCGCGGCGGCCCTGGCCGAGCAGGGTGTGGCCGTCTACGCTTCCTCCGAGAGCCCACCAGAGGAGGCCGACCGGGAGATGGAGCGGGTTCTGGATAGGGTACTGGACGGGAAAGAGGCTGTCCTCATAGACGACCGGGCGGGGCTCGTACGGCTCGTGCACACCACGCGCCGCAACCTGCTACCGGGGGTGCGCGGCGCCTCGGAGGAGACGACGAGCGGGGTGGCGAAGCTCCGGGCGATGGAAGGGGAGGGCGTTCTGGGGTTACCGGTCATCGCCGCCAACGACGCCCGGTGCAAGTACCTCTTCGACAACCGTTACGGGACCGGACAGTCCACCCTGACGGCCATCATGCAGAACACGAACCTGATGGTCGGCGGCAAGCGGGTAGTCGTCCTGGGCTACGGGTGGTGTGGCAAGGGCATCGCCCGCTACGCTGCGGGCCTCGGCGCGAGGGTGACGGTCTGTGAGGTGGATGCGATAAGGGGACTCGAGGCGTATGCCGACGGGTTCGACGTCCTGCCAGCTCTGGAGGCGGCGGAGTTGGGTGAGATCTTCATAACGGCCAC
>JALZFP010000037.1 GCA_030861485.1 Actinomycetota bacterium
CGTACAGGTACGCCTCGGTCCAGGGGTTCATGTCCAGTTCCGGATCCAAGAGCAACCCCCTGATCTGCTCCGCCACTGGCGTCCCACCCGGCTCGCGGGTGAAGTAGGGCGTCGGTTTCAGGTTCGCCAGGAGCCTCTTCAGGTTACGCACGAGGGTAGACTTACCGGAGAAATCCAGCCCCTCGACGGTTACGAGAAGTCCCTGGGAGGTCCGTGCGTCCAGACGCGCTACGCCGCAGCCCGGCTGAGGGCGTAACGCTCGGCAGCGACAACGTGAGCCCTGAAGAGGTTGCAGTGTTCGGGGCCGGCGTCGCGCATTGCCTCCGCGTGCCACTGCACACCGACCAGCCAGCGTTCGGAGAGGTCTGGTGATTCGGCAGCCTCTATTACCCCGTCGCAGGAATGGGCGACCGCGGTGAGACCATCGGCGAGGTCTTTGATCGCCTGGTGATGGTAGGAGTTGACCCGAATATCGTCGGTCTCTATTATCCTGGCCACCTTCGAGTTACCGTCTATCTCCACCTCGTGGGTCCACTGCCATTTCGGCGCCCGCTGGCGGTGCGCGATCAGATCGGGATGAAGCTGGCTCGGCAGGTCCTGGTAGAGCGTCCCACCCAGAGCAACGTTCAAGATCTGCAAACCCCGGCAGATCCCGAAAACAGGAACACCCCGCTCTAGCGCGTGCCTGACAAGGGCCATCTCGAAGGCGTCACGCTTGGGAATGGTGACGCCAAGCTCGGGGACGGGCTCCTCGCCGTAGTAGCTCGGGTCGAGGTCGCTACCCCCGCTCAGCAAGAGCCCGTCTATCCTCGCCGCCACCCCCTCGGCCGTCTCGACGATCGGCGGCAGGACCATCGGTATCCCGCCGGCCCCTACCACACCGTCCACGTAGTCAAAGTCCGCGCGTACGAAGTGGCCCAAAGGGCGCTGCTCGTCGGATTTTGGATCTTCTCTGAGGTTGGCCGTCACTCCTATTACCGGGGCCAAGAGTGCTCATCCCCCCAAAACTCTACGTGAATTCAACTTACTATATACGCCGCAGCGTAGCAGACGAACGCAGCTATCGTCCAGAGCAGGAGATGTCCACTTAACGAAGCGAGCATCGAAGGCCCGCGCATCTCAAAGTGCTCCTGGAGAGATAGGGGTCCCAAACGCTCTTCTACGTGGTGAACCTCACGGGCTCTCACTCGTTCGACTTCGCCCCGACGCCCGCCGGCTTCTTTCTCGTCTTTGTCGAAGACTTTTTCAATGAGGACTTTGGGGCCGCTTTTTTGCGGGTGGTGCTCGATGCGCGCTCACCCCCCTTCACACTGCCGTTACCTTCGCCGTCGGCTTCGGCCTTGGCCGCCTTGGCCTCGGCGGCTGCTTTGCGCCTCTCCTGCTGCTTCGAGCAGGACATGTCTATGCAGGTGATCCAGGGCCGGCGTCCTCCCACGACCTTTATCTCCGGGGAGCCGCACGCCTCACAGAGTGTCCCGAGCGGGATGATCTCCCCACGCGGCGGCAGCGAGTAGGTTTGGTCGCACTCGGGGTAGCCCTCGCATCCGGCGAACCGCTTGCCGCTCTTACGGGCCCGACGGATGGTGAGGTTCCTGCCACACTTTTTGCAGGGGCCGAGCACCGAGTCCTCCCGGATACCGCCCCAGACGATGTCCGCGAACTCCTCTTCCGAGTTCTCGAGATGCTCGTAGACCCGCCGGAGGACGTCGCGCGACTCGTCCACAACGACGTCCTTGGAGGTCTTGCCCTCCGAGATCTCATCCATGCTCCTCTCGAGCTCGGCGGTCATCTCGTGGGTGGCTATCTCGGAGGCAAAGTCCTTTAAAGCCTGCGCGACCGCGATGCCGGTCTCGGTGGGCACCAGGGGATCGTCATGGACGTAGCCCCGGTCGTAGAGGTTCTGAATTATGGAGGGACGAGTGGCCTTCGTGCCCAGCCCGAGGTCTTCCATAAGGCGGATCAAACGCCCCTGCCCATACCGGCCCGGCGGCTGGGTTTCCTTGGCGAGGAGGTTCTTGGCCTCGACCTTTACCTCCTGCCCCTCGCTCAAGGAGGGCATCTCCTCGTCGGGCCTGCGGCCGTAAGGGTAGACCGCGAGCCAGCCTTCCTGCGTTACGACCGTGCCGCCCGAAATCAGGGGCTCCCCGCCGGACTCAAGGCGCACCGTCGTGCGCAAGGTCTTCGCGGGCGCCGAAAGGGTCGCCAGAAATCGTCTTACGACGAGCTGGTAGATCTTCCACTGGTCGTCCCGCAGAGCGCCCTTCGAGGCGCGCCCGGTCGGGTAGATCGGAGGATGGTCCGTAGTCTCCTTTTTGCCGCGCGTCGGCGAGAGGTTACCTCTCTTGAGAAGCTTCTCCACGTACGGCCCTACCTCCTCGGCCCTCCTGAGCTGCCCGAGAACCTCACGCAAATCCACGCTACTCGGGTAGACGGTATTGTCGGTGCGGGGGTAGGAGATGTAGCCGTCGGTGTAGAGGTCCTCGGCGAGCCGCGCCGCCCGCGAGGGGCTGATCCCGATGCCCGCCGCCGCCGCGAGAAAGCCGGTGGTGTTGAACGGTATCGGGGCCGGACGGGTGGCCGACTTCTCCTTGACCTCCGTGATCGTGGCAATCTCTGTCAGCTTCTCGTACGCTGTCCTCGCCGCGTCTTCCTCCCGGAAACGCCCGTGGGCGTGGCGGGCGGTGAACGCCTCGCCGTTTTTCAGATTCGCTTCTATCTCCCAGTAGGGCTCGGGGACAAAGGCCCTCCGTTCGCGCTCGCGCTCAGCGATCAGGACGAGGGTCGGACTTTGGACACGGCCCACCGAGAGGAAGGCGCTCCCGTAGCGTTTTGTGGCGCGGGAGACCCAGCGGGTCAGGGTGGCGCCCCAGATCAGGTCTATGTCCTGGCGCGCCTCACCCGCCGCCGCGAGGTCCCTCGAAACCTCGACGAGCTCGTCGAAGGCACGCGTCACCTCGCCCTTGGTGAGCGCGCTGAAACGTGCCCGCTCGACGTGGTCCACGAGCCTCGGGTTCGCCTCGAAGGCCAGAGACAACGCCTCGACGCCGATTAGTTCGCCCTCCCGGTCGAAGTCCGTGGCGATTACGACCCTGTCGGCCTTTTTGGAGAGGGAGCGAACGGCCTCGGCCACGCCCTTCTCGGAGACGGATTTCTGGATCTCCGCGTCTATAAGATTGGAGGGCTCGACCTTCTGCCAGTTAGAGTACTCTTCCGGGTACTCGGGGTTCAGAACGTGCCCCTTGAGACCGACCGAGACACACTCCTCACCCCCCCACTCGAAGGTGTGGTGCGGGACAGAGCGATGCTTGCCCTCCTTTACCGGCCCTTCAGCGAGGAACTGGGCTATCTTTTTGGCCGCATTTGCCTTTTCGGAGATTATTAATCGCATATTGTTACGATTTTACACCGACAAAGCACACTTCGTCGGCCGAAGGTAAGCCTTTGTTCTTCGCGGCAGTTCTGTTCTCACAGGATCGCGCTTGGTCTTTGCTTTAAGCTGCGTGTCTGGCCACATGCCATCCCCCATCTCGGGCTTAGGATTTTTCAACGCCCGGCCGCCTTTGTCAACGTCAGCCGGAGCCCCTCCATAAGTGACGGTAAACGATGGCAGCAGTTATTTCAATGCACCCTAATGGGCGGCAACCACGAGATTGCCCCTACTCGTATTCCTCCCATGGCTGGGGTAAACAAGATGTTGAGGTTGATGGAGAATGGTGAAGATTGATTAAATCACCTGTACCTTCTGGCTGTACTATAAGCCGCTCGCAACTGCCCTCGCGCTCTAGCCGTACTTCTAGTACGAGGCACCGTCTGCCAACAGCTTCTCCATGGCTTCTCTGGGGAGGGGTTTGGCGAAGTAGTGACCTTGAGCTAGGTCGCACCCCAGTTCCTTGAGTACCGCAGCCTGGTCGGCGCTTTCTACCCCCTCCGCCACCGCTATCACGCCCAGGGCGTGGGCCAGGCCCACCGTCCCGAACACGATCGCCTCGTCCCCCTGATCGTCCCCAAGCCCGGTAATAAACGCCCGGTCGATCTTCAGGATATCGATCGGCATGTGCTTGAGATGGTACAGGCCAGAATAACCCATGCCGAAGTCGTCGATCGCTAAGCATACTCCCAAGTCTTTTAGCTCCTCGAGCTCGCCCAAAGCGAACTCGGCGGCGTCCATCACGGCCCGCTCGGTGATCTCCACTTGTAAAGCACCCGGTTGCAGCCCGGTTTCGTTGAGGACCTTCGGTATAAGGTCGGGCTGCTGGACGAACTGGTTCGCCGAGAGGTTCACGCTCAACAAGGGCACCCTGTGCGGGTACCGTTCGCGCCACTCCTTGGCCTGCCGGCAGGCCTCTTCGACGACCTGATGTCCTATGCGGCGGATCAGGCCAGTCTCCTCCGCGATCTCTATAAACTCCTCGGCGTCGACCAGCCCCCGCTCCGGGTGCCTCCAGCGTGCCAGGGCTTCCACACCGCTGATCTCGCCGGTGTGCAGCTCTACCACCGGCTGGTAGTGGGCCTCAAACTCCTCGCGTTCTACGGCTCGGCGTAGATCCCGCTCAAGGTCCACGCGGCTCGCAATCAGGACCTCCATGGCAGGGCTGTATACCTCGCATTCGGCCTTGCCCCTCTTCTTGGCCGTGTACATCGCTAGGTCCGCCCGCCACAAGACCTCTTCTGGGCTGTCCTGTGCGGACTCGCCGAGGGCTATCCCGATGCTGGGGGAGACGAGCACCTCCTGCCCATCGGCCTCGAAAGGCTCCTTCAAGCGCTCCCGGATGCGCTCTGCGACCCGCCGGGCTTCGTCCGTGCCAGACGGTGCCTCCAGCAGCACGGCGAACTCGTCCCCGAAGATCCGCCCCACCGTGTCCCCGGGTCTCACGCTCGTCCGCATCCGCTCGGCGACCCCGACGAGCACAGTGTTCCCCGCCTCGTGGCCAAAGGAGTCGTTGACCATCTTGAAGCGGTTCAGGTCCAAGAGAAGCACCGCGACCGGTCCGTCCTCCCGGCTTGTGTGGGCGAGGGCGTGGCTGAGGCGATCGAGGAACAGGGCGCGGTTGGGCAGGTCGGTCAAGGAGTCATGGAACGCCTGGTACCTCAGCTGCTTCTCGAGGGCCTTGCGCTCGGTAACGTCACGAATTATGCAGCATGAAGCTTCCCCGTCCTTGAAGGGGACCACGCTTGCGCTAACCTCGACGTCTAGCAGCGAACCGTCCCTATGGCGGTATCGCCGCTCGCCAATAAACAGCCTCTTCTCCTCTTTGAGGCGCTGCACGTTCTGGTCAATGCTTTCCCGGTCTTCGGCAATAATATCGTAGAGCTTCATGCCGCTGAGCTCCTCGGAGGTATACCCGAGCATGTGCTGAAGTGCAGCGTTGGACTCTAGAACAGCATTGGTATCAAGGTCAGCCATGAAGACGCCGTCCGTGGTTCGCTCAACGACCGAACGAAAGCGTTCCTCACTCTCTTGGAGTTCTTTCTCGGCCTTCTTTCGGTGAGTAACGCAACGCGCGTTAAGGACTACTCCGTTCACGTTTGGGTCGGCCAGAAGACTAGTAATAGTCTCTTCTATATAATGCCAGGAGCCGTTGCGATGCCGCATGCGAACCTCGACGGTCACTGGGGTGTTTGGATTACGGAGGGCCTTTGTAAAGGCCTCATTCTTCACAGGAAGATCTTCTGGGTGAAGTAGGTCCGCCGCCTCCACCGCGTTCTTGCCGATCCTCCCCTCAGGCTCGTAGCCCAAGGTCCTCTTCATAGCGGGGCTCTGATAGAGGATAGTGCCCTCCGCGTCGACCACTGTAATTATGTCCGACGAATTGTGGATCAGGGCACGAAAATATTCTCGGCTACTTCGCAACAGTTTTCGCTGGCTCCTGCTTGTAGGTCGTCCAGGCCAACCCAGCTGCCTGCTAGGTACTTTATATCAATTGTGAGCGCGCTTAGGAGATCCACGCCTGTGTGACCCCCAACCAGCGAAACGCGCGGCGAAGCTCCCTGTGGCCGTCCCGGTAGTACCAGCGCCCGTGGGCCACGATCACCTTCTCGGACTCCCAGGCAAGCACCGGCTCTAAAGAGGCCCGGGCTTCATCCTTGCGACCGAGGAAGGTCAGCCGCAGGTCAACCGGTGTCTTCTCGTCGGCACTACGTG
>JALZFP010000042.1 GCA_030861485.1 Actinomycetota bacterium
TAGTACTCTAGGGCCTCGTAGTACTCCTCCCTGAACTCCTCCTTCGAGATTGAGTCCCGCCGCTTCCACGCCAGACGAGCCGCTTTGACGAGGGTAGGCACATCCGGAACCGTCGAACCAGCCGCGCCCCACAGGCTAGCATGGGATTCTTCCGGGTCTAGGTACCGAGCCAGCGCCCACGTAAAGATCGCATGCGAATACGTGTGCATAAATAGTATTTTAGTCTGGCACGCATCTGGTATGCTAAGTAAACGTTAACTATAGGTACAACTTGTCACGAAGAGCATGTGTTGGTATAGAGGGGCCCTTAAGCGGCGGGATGTAGTAGGACGACGTTCATGCTACGTGAGGTGGTGGACTGGTTTGAAGGTTTTGCGGAGGGGCGAACTGCATCGCGAGATGCTTTTCTACCGCTGTGCATGGGATGTCTGTTATGTCTAGCATAAAAATAGACATACAGGAGCGGATCCGTTTCTTCCGTTCTTTCCTGGCGGACCCTCGGGCGGTGGGAGCGATCTTACCCACCAGCAAAAAGTCGGTTCGGGACATGCTGGATATGGCGGACTTCGGGCAAGCCCGCTGCGTCGCGGAGCTCGGGGCAGGCACGGGCGCGTACACGGAGGAGATTCTAAAGCGGCTGCGCCCCAACACCCGCCTTTTGGGGTTCGAGGTGGACCACGACCTGGTGGAGACGCTCTCCGGGCGGCTCGCGGACCCACGGCTCGAAGTGATCCACGACTCCGCGGAGAACATCGAGAACTACCTCTCGGAAGGCGAAAAGGTAGACGTAATCGTCTCGGGCCTACCTTTTACCTCCCTGCCCGAGAAGGTCAAGCGGAACATGTTTGAGCAAGTCAAGCGGGTTCTGGCCCCGGACGGGATGATGGTCGCGATCCAGTACTCTACCTTTGTGCAGAAGGACCTGGAGCGCCATTTCGCCTCGGTTCGGCGGCGCGTCTCGTTCGTAAACGTCCCTCCGGCGTTCCTCTTCGCCTGTAGCTCACCCTTACCGGGGGAGGTTGACGAGCGATGATAACGGAGAGAAGCTGGCAGACGGCCCGCCGGTACGTGCTGCCGCCTCTCGTAGCTAGCGCTGCGCTTCTGCTGGCCAGACGGAGGAGGAGCGGCCTCTTGGCCCTCAGCGCCGCGGGAGCGGCCCTCGCGTTCTTCCGGGACCCGGAGCGACCCCTGGAGCCGGATCCGGACGTAGTGTACGCTGCGGCCGACGGCTTTGTAACGGAGGTCGAGGAGGCGCACGAGCCCTGGGTACCCGGTGGCAAGGCCATAAGGATCAGCACCTTCCTCTCCATACATAACGTCCACGTAAACCGCAGTCCTGTCCGGGGCCGCATCGTGAAGATGGAGGTGCGTCCAGGCAGGTTCGTCCCAGCTTTCTTGGGAGGCGCGAAGGACGAGAACCACCAGAACCGGGTCGCTATAGACGGACCGAAGGGACGCGCAGTCGTGGTGCAGATAGCGGGCATGGTGGCCCGCAAGATATCGCCCTGGATCGAGATCGGGGAGAGCGTCAAGACGGGACAGAGGATCGGGCTGATACACTTCGGCTCACGCACGGACGTGCTCCTCCCCGCCGGCAGCGCCGAGGCCCTGGTACGCCCCGGAGACCGGGTAAGGGCCGGCCAAACCCCCATTGCCCGCTACAAGGAAGAGACTACTTCATGATGAGAGAGTACGTTAACCTGGCCAACCTCCTGACCAGCGGGAGCCTCGTGGCGGGCTTTCTGGCGCTGTACTTTATCTTCCAGATGACCAACCTCGTGGCGGCGGCGGGCCTCGTCGCCATCGCTGCAGTCTGCGATATGCTCGATGGGCACATGGCTCGCCGCCGTGGGGCGGCAGATGACGCTTTCGGCACCAACCTCGACTCTTTAGCCGACGTGGTCTCGTTTGGCGCGGTACCCGCGTTTGCGCTCTACATGGGCTCGCTCTACGAGCTGCCGATCATCGGCTTTGTCGCCTGCCTCGTATTCTTCCTGTGCGGGGCCTGGCGTCTGGCGAGGTTCTCGCTCTGCAAAAACCCTCTCTACTTCCTTGGATGCCCCATACCGCTCGCGGGCTTGCTCGTCGCGCTGTTCGCCGCCTTCGAGCCGCCCCCGTTCCTCGCCCTGCCGGTAGCTTTGGTGTTAGGCGCCCTGATGATCGGCACGCTCCCGATCCCGACGATCTCGGGGCTCAAGAACCTGGACGAGCTATCCGACGTGGTAAAAGAGGACCGC
>JALZFP010000058.1 GCA_030861485.1 Actinomycetota bacterium
GGCGCGCTCGGCAGGACTCGAACCTGCGACCTTCTGATTCGTAGTCAGACGCTCTGTCCGGCTGAGCTACGAGCGCGTGAGGCTTCTTTATGATACCGCTGGGGAGACAGATGCTCAAGGTGGGGAAAGCCGGGTATACTCTTTTCGGGTCTGTTGGAGCACTATGAGAATGAGGTGGTTTCGGACGTCGTGAGTGCGTCGATTTTGCTTGTGATCGGGGACGACGAGGAGCGGTTGCACCTTCGGCGGGCTCTATCAGGGCAGGGGTGGCAGGTTATTCCCGCGGGTACGGGCGCTCAGGCGCGGCAAATGGCTGCCCGGCAGGGCTTCGAGGTGGCGGTCGTGGATAATCGACTTCCTGACGAGCGAGGGTTTCAGGTGATCAGCGCCGTTCAGGCTCCGAACGTCTCGACGGTGGCGCTGCTCAGGGATGAGGACACGATGGACCGCATCGTCGGCATCGAGCTTGGTGCGGATTACTATATGCGCTCACCCGTAAATCCGCGCGAACTCGTGGCTCGCGTAAAGCAGATCCTGCGCAAGAGGGAGCATACGGGAGCCGAATCTCCCGGGCGCCTCTACGTTGGTGACCTCGAGATAGATCCAGACATCGTCGAGGTGCGAAAGGGTGATCGTGAGATACAGCTCTCCCCGCGTGAGTTCCAACTCCTCTACACGCTCGCCAAAAGCCCGGGGCGGGTCTTCCCACGCGGCACGCTCCTCAGGCAGGTCTGGGGAGAGGACGAGTACATAGACGAACGAACCGTCAACGTCTACGTCCAGCGCCTGCGCACCAAGCTCGGTGATAATGGTCTCATAGAGACCGTTCGGGGCTTCGGCTATCGTCTCGTGAGGCCCAGCTAGAGACCGTCTCGTTAGAGAGTCCGTGCTAGAGGGTCCGGCGCATAAGGGCGCCGCCCCGTATCGTTTCGCCGGGCCGGACATCGTAGCCGTGGCCGACGATACAGTCTTCGAGGTAGGCGCCGTCGCCCACCGAGGCGCCGGGGAGGAGGATGCTTCGCTTGATGGTTGCACCCGGCCTCACCCAGCAGTCTGTTCCGACTGTCACGTCCCCCAAGAGGGTAACCCCGCGCCCGACCACGGCGTCCCTTCCCACAAGCACGTGGCCCTCGGTGGTGGCGGAGGGGTGGATCTGAGCGTACTTCCCGACCCATAGGCTCTCTCCGCGCTTCTCGCCCGGGATCTTGACCCTCACCCTCCCTGAGAGCACGTCGTACTGGGCCTGCCGGTACGCCTCTAGCGTCCCTATGTCCGACCAGTAGAAGTTGCCTTCGTAACCGACGAAGCGCTCCCCCTCCTTCAAGAGGCGCGGGAAGACGTCTTTGGCGAAATCGAAGAAGGTATTCTCGGGGATGTACTTCAGGACGCTTGGCTCGAGCACGTATACGCCTGTGTTGGCGAGGGTGCTTATAGCCTCCTCCGGGACCGGCTTCTCTTGAAAGCCCAAAATGTTTCCCTCACCGTCTACCTCGACGACCCCGAACTCAGAGGTGTCGTAGACCCTGTGGAGTGCTATGGTAGCTAGGGCACTCTTCTCCTTGTGAAAGGCGATGAGGTTTCTTATGTCCACGTCGGTCAGGGCGTCGCCGCTGACCACGACGAAGGTCTCGCCGAATTCGCCCGCCGAGGTCCCGGCTAGGTTCTTGACGCCTCCAGCTGTGCCGCTAAGCTCTCTCTCTCTCACGAGCCGGATGGACATGCCGTTCACACGTGACTCCTCGCCGTAGGCTCCGAGGAGGGCGTCCGCTAGGTAGTGCACGTTAACACGGGCTTCAGTGATGCCGTGGCGAGCGAGGAGGTCGAAGATATGGCGGATAATGGGGGTGTCCACGACTGGGGCCATGGGCTTGGGGATTTCGCCGGTAAGCGGGAAGAGCCTCGTCCCCTTGCCCGCCGCTAGAACCATCGCCCTCACTGAAGGCCGCCCGTCTCGTACTGCAAAGAGCTTGCCTGTACTCTATATTCTGCTCGATGCACAGGGAGACTTTACAACGATTCTTCCCCACGGCCAAGTTCGGCGAGCCCTTGAAGCGTTACACGGCGTGGAAGATCGGAGGCCCCGCCGACGCTCTTCTCGAGCCTTCAGGCGCGGATGAGCTGATAGAAGCTATCGAAACCGCTCGCGAGCACGACATCCCTGTGACCATTTTGGGCGGCGGCACGAACGTCCTAGTCCTCGATGGTGGGATAAGGGGCCTAACCTTGAGGACCGCCCGCGCGCTCAGCAGCGTGGAGATAGATGGCACGAGCGTGGTTGCCGACGCCGGTGTCCTGTACCCGGTGCTCGCCAACGTGACCGCGGGCAAAGGGCTCGAAGGCCTCGAGTTTGGAACCGGCATTCCGGGGACGGTAGGGGGAGCGGTGTACATGAACGCTGGGGCCTACGGCGGCGAGACCCGCGATGTCTTAACCTGGGCTGATTTATACAAGCCGGAGAAGGGGACCGTCGAGCGTGTGCTGAACAAGGAACTCGAGCTCTCCTACAGGCACAGCGCATTGCACAACCACCCCGCCTGGGTCGTCTTGCGCGCCGCTTATGCTCTGAGACCCGGAGATCCGGAAGAGCTAAAAGCCCGTATAAAAGAGTTTCGTTCTCAACGCATGAACGGTTCCCCGAACCGTCCGAGCTGCGGCTCCACCTTCAAACGTCCTGCAGGAGACTACCCGGGGCGGGTAATAGAGGCGGCAGGGCTCAAGGGGACGAGGGTAGGTCAGCTCGAGGTCTCCCCTGTCCACGCCAACTACTTCGTCAACCACGGCGGCGGCACGGCAAAAGATGCCCTGAAGCTTATAGAGCTCGCAAAGGAGACCGTCAGGGAGAAGCTTGACGTCGAGCTGGAGCTGGAGGTTAAGATCCTGGGCGAGCCTTGATTTTTAGCCGATGGCCTGCTGATGATCGCCGATCGCCCTCGGCGGTCCCGACCGCCGGAACAAGTCCGGGATGTCGCCGAGGTCGGTGTGGGCGTCGCAGACGTCGAGCAGGGCCTGGGAGGTGCATGGGGCGGCGCTAATGACCTCCACACGCAAGCCCTTCTCGCTCTGAAGGTACTCGACGGCCTCAACGTAGTCGCCATCGCCGGAGATCAGTACGTAGGTATTCGCGCGTTCGGCGAGGCGCATCATATCAACGATTATCCCGATGTCCCAGTCGCCTTTGTGGGAGATCGTCTTCTCACCTTCGGGGGAGAGGGTCTCGTGGACGACGAGCGGCTTGGAGCGCACTTTGTAGCCGAACTTATTGAGGTTATAGACGAAGGAGCGGGTGCCGGAAACCCCGCTGGTAGCTACACTGTCGTCCGCCTCCTGCTTCTCGACAATGTAGAAGGTGGCGCGCAGGAGCTTGCGGTCGCCAACGGCGGCGGCTAGGAGAACGCCGTAATCCAGAACGCCCTTATAGTAGCTTTTTATGGAATGATAAAGGTTCGCCCCGTCGACGAAGACCGCAACCTTTTCCACTGCGTTAGAACTTCCCACGGCTCCCACAACGCCTGCATGTTACCAGAAAAAGAACCACGCAAGGACCAGGGCGTTGCAGTTCCCGCATGAGCGAAAGAGTGAAGGTTCTGTATGATATGCTCGAGTATCGAAGAGACGGACATCGGCCGGAGTTCGAGAACTCTTGCAGAGAGTGGAGCATTATCTGGATGGACTTCAAGGTTAGCATAGACGAACATGCCGACACCTACTCGGTGGTCGCGGTGCGTGGTGAGGTGGACCTCCACACGGCCCCGAAGGTCCAGTACGCTATAGAGCGAGGCTCGGAAGGGGTAGAGGCGGGCGTTGTGGATATGGGCGATATTGCGTTTATGGACTCGACCGCTCTCTCGACCCTTATGCGCGCCAAGGAGTCATTAGAGAGAAAAGGCGCCTCCCTCAGGCTTACCACCCCCTCTAAGGCCGTCGAGCGCATCTTCGCCGTGACAGGCTTCGGCGACTACTTTGACATCTATCCCTCCCGGGAAGCGGCTATCCTCGGGTAGGAGGTCTGCGAAAGATCTCTCGAACCGCTGCATCTCGCGTAAAAACAGGTGCTTTGCGTAATAGAATCTAGGAAGTGATGTTGGCGGAAGTAAAAAGCATTGGCGTTCCCAAGCCGCTGGCCTGCCTCGGGGAGAGGTTTAGAGAGGCGGGGCGCGAACTGTACTTGGTTGGCGGTTTCGTGCGGGATGCGCTTTCGGGGAGCCCTGGTAATGATGTGGACGCGACCAGTGGTGCGCGCCCAGACGAAGTCAAGCAACTTTTGAGGCCAGTGGCGGACCACCTGTGGATGGTGGGTGAGCGCTTCGGGACTATCGCTGCCAAGGTCGGTGCTTACGACGTAGAGGTCACGACGTACCGGAGCGACCTCTACACTGAGGGTAGCCGGCACCCGGAGGTGACGTTCGGGGATAACCTCGTGGACGATCTCGCGCGTAGGGATTTCACGATCAACGCCATCGCGGCGGAGGCGAGGACCGGGGAGTTACATGACCCCTTTGACGGACGACGGGATCTGGAGTCTGGTGTGATCCGCCCGGTCGGTGACCCTCTAGATCGGATGCGCGACGACCCTCTGCGGATGCTACGGGCGGTCCGTTTCGAGACGGTTCTTACAACTCCCGAGAAGCCGTTCGGGATGACACCGGATCTTGAGTCGGCGATAGAGGAGAACGCCCACTGGCTACGGAGTGTCAGCGCCGAACGCATAAGGGAGGAGTTGGAGAAGATCCTGACCTCCAACAACGTAGCGGCTGGGCTGCGTACTCTTGTGCGCCTCGGCCTCATGCTGTATATCGTGCCAGAGTTTATGGAGACGCTGAACATCGAGCAAGAGGCGGAGTTCCACCATAAAGACGTCTTCGAGCACACCCTCATAGTGACACAGAACGTCGAGAACGATCCCATTCTGCGCAAGGCGGCTTTTTTCCACGACATTGGCAAGCCAAGGACGCTAATCTACGAGTACCGCTGCACTTACTGTGGCGCGAAGAGCACGGGCAAGCACGAAGGGGAGGGCGAGTGCGAATGCTGCGGAGGGCGCACCATGCCTAAAAAGATCCACTTCTACGGCCACGAGAATGTCGGCGCCGCAATAGCTCGCACGGTGATGAAGCGCCTCGCCTACCCCAAGGACGACATCGACGCCGTCGCCCACCTGGTCGCAAACCACATGCGCCCGTACGGGTATGCCGCAAGCCGCGAGCCCTGGAGCGACTCGGCGGTAAGACGCTTTATCCGCGACACCCACCTCAGCCGTGGCGACAAGGAGCTCGCCAATGTGGATGTGCTTCTCAAGCTCGCCCGGGCGGATATAACCGGCAGCGCCCCGAGAAGGCGGCGCATAGCCGAGGAGTCCTGGCGCAGCCTCAAAGCGAGGGTGGACGAGATACGGGCTTTAGACGCCGTGGAGAGGCTCACGAGCCCCCTGGACGGCAACGAGCTGATGGAGCACTTTGACCAGAGTCCTGGACGTTGGATCAAGCACGTAAAAGGTTATCTTGAGAACGAAGTCGTTGAGGGCCGTCTGGGCAAAGACGACACCGAAAAGGCTCGGCAACTGGCCGAGGCCTACGTTCGCGAGCACGACCTCTTTGGGGAGGAATAGAGAGATGGAGCACGGCGACCCCCTGGTCGACACGAACTGGCTCGGGGAGCACCTGAACGACCCGAACCTACGCGTCGTAGATATCCGCGGTTACGTAAAAAAGACGGACCTCGGGAACGGCCTCCAAAGAGCCGAGTACCTCGCCGCCCGCGACGAGTACGGCGAAGCGCATATACCTGGCGCCGTCTTTGTAGACTGGACCTGTGACATCACCGAGCCCGAAGGTCCCGTTCCCGCCCAGATAGCGCTACCGGACCGCTTCGCCGCTCTTATGGGCTCTTTAGGCATCGGGGATGCTACTCACGTCGTCGTCTACGATCACTCTGGCGGCCAGTTCGCTACCCGCCTCTGGTGGGCACTCCTCCACTACGGTCACGACCGCGTCTCCGTCCTCGACGGAGGTTGGGAGAAGTGGACCGCCGAGGATCGCCCGGCCACCGCCGAGGTGCCCTCCATCGAGCCCGCCGTCTTTACCCCGAGGTTGCGTCGCGGGTGGCGTAAGGAGGCGGAGGACGTGCTCACCGCTAGCGAATATGGCGCCTTTGTTCTCGACGCTCGCGACAAGGGGCAGTACACAGGTGCCGTGGCACGAGAAGAAGGGCGCGCCGGCCACATACCCGGCGCCAGGCACCTCCACGCCGACAGCCTCTTTGAGCCCGAGAACGGCACCTTCCTGCCGGAAGAAAAACTCATCGAGAAGTTGCGAGAGGCGGGTGTACCCGAGGACAGGGACGCCCCCCTGATAGCCTACTGCAATGGCGGTGTGGCGGCGACCGTTCCTCTCTTTGCCCTGCATCGCCTCGGCTACAGAAACCTCGCCAACTATGACGGTTCCTGGAACGAGTGGGGTGCAAGAGAAGACCTGCCAGTCGAAAAGGAGAAGCCGCCCGGAGAGTAAGTGGCAGATAGCCTCCGCGCTTTGGGCTTTTCCGGCTCTAATAAGCCCAAAGCGACACTTGATTCATCCTGCCTGCGGTTTCGCTTAGCGCAAGATGCACCACCGAAGCTCCCAAGCAGAAAAAGGTGCAAAGCTGCCAAGCCACCGAGATGTTAAACAACATTAAGAAAAAAGGACAAAGAATGCAGTTTGACGTTGACGATGAGGGTTGTTGATGTAAGAATACTGAATGTAATGAAAAGTATTTCTCGTGTAGTAGGAGACAATAATTGAGGAGGCTAATACTACTAGCAGCGATGCTAGCGATAGTGTTATTCGCTTCCGGGCCCGCCGTGGCGCAGGTCGAGCAGGGTTCCGAGCAGGAAGGGGAGAGCGGCGAGGTCGGCCAGTCATTTGAGGTTTCTAGTTCGGGCGGCAGCGCCAATCAGTGCGCGGAGATCTTGGCGGCTGCCCAGAGTGGCAACGCGCAGAACGTGTCAGACGTGATCGAAGCCGACTCCGACGCCGACGACATCGAGTTCGAGGAGGGTGGTTCTTCCATCGGCGTAAGCCCCGAGCTGGCCGAAGCGTGCGAGCAGACGATCAACCAGGCCGCGTCGGCCGCCGGCAAATCCGAGGAGAAGAAGGCTGCTTCTGCCCCTGCACCTAAGACTGCCCCGACCCCCGCGCCGAAGCTCGAAACCAAGAAAGAAGAGACCAAGAAGGAACAGACCAAGAAAGAAGAGACCAAGAAAGAAGAGACCAAGAAGGAAAAGACCAAGAAGGAGCTTCCGAAGACCGGTGGCAGCGGTGCTGCCTCGCTGTTCGCTCTCGCCGGCGGTGCCTTGCTGGTGAGCGGCGGTCTCCTGGTGCGCAAGATCGTCAGGTAATGCGTACCAAGGGCGTTACGGTGCCCCATAAGAGAGCGGTTCAACAGAGAAGGAGGGGTGGGCTCTTGAGGATCCGCCCCTCCTTCTCTCCTACGTCCTGTCTCCACAGTCCTATAAGGGATCGCCATGTAGCGGAGAAGACTGAATAAGGCACAATATGTGGTATCCCTGAATGGGTACAGCGCAAGAACTTGTAGTTCTATTCAACCCACTGATAACCTCACTGATATTAAGCTTCTTTAAGAAAAGCAGAAAAAAACTGCACTTCAGGTATTGACAGTAAGGTATATTGATGAAAGAATACGCAACGTCCATGAAAACTCTCTCGTAAGGAGGGGTAAAGTTGAAGAAGCTGATGTTGTTGGCGGCGCTTTTGGCGATGCTCGCCCTGGCCGCCGTTCCGGTCATCGCGCAGGTTACGCAGGAGGATGAGCAGGAAGGCGAGAGCGGCGAGCTCGATCAGTCCTTTGAGGTAACCGGTAGCGGCGACAACTCGAGCCAGTGTGCCAACATCCAGGGTATTGGGAACACCGGCAACACCCAGAACATAACCGACATTCTGCAGTACGGCTCCACCGCCGACGAATTTGAGTTCGAGGAGGTCGGATCCACCATCACGGTTTCGGGCACCAACCCGGTTACCTGTGACCAGCAGGTTAACCAGGCCGCTTCCGCTGCCGCTTAATCAGGGTACCGAGCTAGCTTAAACGTTTAAGCTCTGTACCAGGAGACGGGCCCCTTCGGGGGTCCGTCTTTTTCCTTTCGCTTTGCCGGGCAGGTCTCCTGCCAAACCCCGCACGGACCGGAACGTTAAGTTTTTTTAAGAAAAGTAGAAAAAAACCTAGCTTAGGGTGTTGACTGTGGACGTTATTGGTGGAAAAATACGGAACGTGACGGTAAATCTCTCGTAAGGGGGTAAGTTTTGAAGAAGTTGATGTTGTTGGCAGCGCTTTTGGCGATGCTCGCCTTGGCCGCCGTTCCGGTCATCGCGCAGGT
>JALZFP010000080.1 GCA_030861485.1 Actinomycetota bacterium
CTCAAAGATTCTCTCGTCCACCCGAGGAGACCCCTCGCCGTAGACGCTGCACGGTCCTCCGGAGAGGATGATGCCCTCCGGTTCGCGCGCCGAGATCTCCTCGACGGGCGTATCATAGGGGAGCATCTCCGAGTAGACGCGCGCCTCGCGCACGCGCCGGGCGATCAGTTGCGAGTACTGGCCACCGAAGTCTAGAACAACGATCAACTAGCCCATCCCGACCTGTTGGGAACGCTGCTCGACCTTGCCCTCCGTCGCGAGCGACGGCGCGTACATGACCTCGGCCTTCTGGAACTCCTTTATGTTCTGATAGCCGGTGGTCGCCATGCTGGTACGTAAGGCCCCCATCAGGTTGCGGGTACCATCGTTCTCACGGGCGGGTCCGACAAGGATCTCTTCTAGAGTCCCCGTAACGCTGGTCTTGATGCGCGTCCCCCGCGGCAGCGTCGGGTGGAAGGTCGCCATCCCCCACGAGTAGCCGCGTCCGGGCGCCTCCTCTGCCTTGGCGAACGCGCTCCCGAGCATTACGGCGTCGGCGCCGCACGCTATGGCCTTGGCCACCTCGCCACCGGTGCGCATCCCACCATCGGCGATAACGTTGACGTACTCGCCGGTCTCGAGGTAGTGACGCATCCTGGCGGCCGCAGCGTCGGCGACGGCCGTCGCCTGAGGTACGCCGACGCCGATCACGCCGCGCGTCGTGCAGATGCGACCGGGACCGACCCCGACAAGAACCCCTACCGCCCCGGTGCGCATGAGGTGCAGCGCGGTGGAGTAGCTCGCGCAACCGCCGACTACTACAGGGACGTTCAGGGAGGGCACGAACTCCATGAGGTTAAGGGGCTCGACGGTTTGGGAGACGTGCTCGGCGGAGACAACGGTACCCTGAATGACGAGGACGTCGAGACCGGCCTCGATGGCGGAGCGGTGGTAGCGTTCCACCCGCTGGGGCGTAAGGCTGGCGGCGGCGATCACGCCCTGATCCTTTATCTCCTGGACGCGGCGGAAGATCAACTCCTCCTTCACCGGCTCCGCGTATAGCTCCTGCATGAGGCGCGTGGCCTTGTGCCCGGGCAGGCTGGCTATCTCCTCGAAGACGGGCTCTGGGTCTTCGTACCTTGTCTGTATACCTTCAAGGTTGAGGACGGCGAGGCCGCCCAGACGCCCGATGATGCCTGCCGTCTTGGGATCCACGGCAGCGTCGAGAGCGCTCGCCACACATGGAAGGTCGAGGTGCAAATTGCCCAAAGACCAGGAGATGTCTATGTCCTCGGGATCACGGGTCCGGCGGCTGGGGACGATGGCGATCTCATCCAGCCCGTATGCCCGCCGTCCCGTCTTTCCTTTTCCGATCTCGATATCCATTGGTGGTGAGGCCCGCCTTTCTAGTCGCTCGTTCCTACACATGCGAAAGCCCACAGGGCTCCCCCTGTGGGCTCTCGCCGCCAGCTATCTTTCAGGTACCGCAACTCTGCGCTAGATTACACCTCGACACCTATCCGGTCAAGGCGCCGGGAGGGATTCTAGAAGACGGCAATAACGCCCAGTAACTGGAGTATGATCAACACCAGGATTATTACCACCACTACGACGACTATATCTCTCACGCGCTCGTCCCGCCTATGCCCACTCCAACCCCACGCCCGCCGCTAAAGGATCCGCTGGAGCAAAATTATCAACACGATGACTAAAATAATCGCCACCAAGATGGTAACCAGCTGGTTTCCCCTCACGCCTCAGCCTCCTTTTCAGTCTCCACGTCGTCCGGTACTATACCCGTTACCGACCACTCAAAACAATCTATCTTAAAGAAACTCAAAAAAGAGGCGGCGCTCCTATCGAGCGCCGCCCTGCAAAGGATCCCTGTTTGGGACCCTTACATCATGCCTCCCATGCCACCGCCGGGCATTGCGGGAGTCTCCTCCTCGGGCTCGGCCACAACGACGTCAGTGGTAACGATAAGGCTACCGATGGAGGCCGCGTTCTGCAACGCGCTTCTCGTGACCATCGCCGGATCGATAATGCCAGCCGAAACCAGGTCCTCGTACTCGCCCGTGAGGGCGTTGAAGCCTATGGAGTCGCTCTGGGAGCGGACGTTGTTCACCACTATGGAGTCGTCAGCGCCAGAGTTCTCGGCGATCTGCCGGATCGGCTCCTCTAGGGCCCGGTGTACGATCCTTGCACCGGTCTTCTCGTCGCCATCCAAGGAGTCGAGCAGGTCGGCCACGGGCTGCTGGGCGTGCAAAAGGGCGACACCGCCGCCAGGCACGATGCCCTCTTCCAGGGCCGCGCGGGTCGCGCTAAGGGCGTCCTCCACGCGGTGCTTCTTCTCCTTGAGCTCCGTCTCGGTCGCCGCACCCACCCGGATGACGGCCACGCCGCCGGAGAGCTTGGCGAGCCGCTCCTGAAGCTTTTCGCGGTCAAAGTCTGAGTCGGTGTTATCGACCTCGGCCCGGATCTGGTTTATGCGGCCCTGAATCCTCTCGGTCTCACCGGCGCCGTCCACGATGGTGGTGTTGTCCTTGGTGATGACAACCCGGCGGGCACGACCGAGCTGGTTGAGCTGGGTATTCTCGAGCCTCAGGCCCAACTCCTCGGTGATGACCTCGCCACCGGTGAGGATAGCGATGTCCTCCATCTGCCTCTTGCGCCGGTCACCGAAGCCCGGAGCCTTCACCGCCGCCGCGGTGAACGTACCGCGCAACTTGTTGACGAT
>JALZFP010000129.1 GCA_030861485.1 Actinomycetota bacterium
TCATCCTCGTTCCACTCGAAGAGCGGGAAGTCCGTTACCCAGCACAGGGCGAGCACGTCTTTATCCGCGAGCCCCAGAGCATCCCTCATGTGAAGCCTTACCCGGTTAAGGCTCTCGAAGACGACCGCGTCCTTGTCCGCGACGAAGAACATGTAGTCGCCCTCCCGTGCCCCAAGCGCTTTTTTCAAGGTGGTCCCCACCTCTGTGGAGAAGAACTTGGAGATAGGACCGGAGAGCTCTTCCGCGCCGACCTTCAGGTAGGCTAGGCCACGCGCCCCGCCGGCGGAGGCCACCGTGGTCAGCTCGTCTATTTCACGCCGGGTCAGGTCGTCCAATCCTCCCACGGCGATGCCGCGCACCGATCCCCCGGACTCTACCGCTCCGCGGAAGACCCTGAAGTCGCTCTCCCGGACGATCTCCGAGACGTCGGCAAGCTCCAGCCCGAAGCGGAGGTCGGGTTTGTCGGTCCCGAAGCGGTCCATCGCCTCCCGGTAGGTGAGGCGGGGGAAGGGCTTCTGTAGAAGCCTCTTCCCGGTGAGGTTCTCGACGATTTCAACGTAAAGCCCCTCGACAAGTTCGAGCACCTCGTCCTGGGTCGTGTAGCTCATCTCCAGGTCCAGCTGGGTGTGCTCGGGTTGCCGGTCGCCCCGCCCGTCCTCGTCGCGTAGAGCTCGTGCAATCTGGAAGTACCGCTCGAAGCCGGCGACCATGAGGAGCTGTTTGAACTGCTGCGGCGACTGCGGCAGGGCGTAGAACTCGCCCGGGTAGAGCCGGCTGGGCACCAGGTAGTCGCGGGCGCCCTCGGGTGTGGAGGCGGTCAGGAGTGGCGTCTCGATCTCTACGAAGCCGCGCTCGGAGAGGTAGTCGCGCATGTGCCTTACCACCTGGTGCCGGAAGATGATGTTCTCCTGCATCCTCCGACGCCGGAGGTCCAGGTAACGATACCGTAGCCTGAGAAGCTCGTCCACGGGCCTCTCGCGGTCGATCTCGAAAGGCGGTGTGGCGCTAGTGTTGAGGAGTTCCAGTACCGTCGCCGAAACCTCTATCTCCCCGGTTGGAAGCTCCGGATTCTCGTTTCCTTCGGGCCTCCTGACAACCTCTCCCTCGACCGAGATGCTCCACTCCGGCCTCAGGCTCTCGGCTGCCGCGAAGAGCTCGGCTGCTTCAGGGTCGAAGGTGACTTGCGTAATTCCCCAGCGGTCCCTCAAGTCTATAAAGATGAGCCCCCCATGGTCCCGACGCCGGTTGACCCAACCCGCAAGCCTTACGCGCTCGCCGACGTTCTTCGCCCGCAACTCGCCCGCTTTGTGTGTTCTGTACGGGTTCCCAGAATCCTCCCGGTGCAAAGGTCTCCCTCCATCGTTATAAAGCTCTTGTGGCCTGCTCTAACGCAAAAGCAAGTATAAGTTAGACCCGGCTCGCACACCACGAACGTTGCCGCTAATCCCACATTTGAAAAGGCGCACGAAAACGTTGGAACGGCTCATTGTGGCGGTTTTACCGCCACGATAAGTTGCACCGGGCTAAGTCTGCGGCGTAAGCTGCGTTCGAGAGCACTTGTCGTGGGGTCGTCGGGGGTAGGAGAGGATGGTATCAGCGAAAACGTTTAGGGGGAGTGGTTGGGGGCCCAGATCGCATCCGGCACTCCTAGTTTTGGCGGCCATTCTCCTCTGTAGGGGTTGTGGAGGGTCGGGAAAGCGCTGCAACCTCCGCCGCCAAATGTCCCGGAGGACGGCCCAAAGGCCGGTGCTCCTAAAAGTGGCACCCCGCGGAAAACACCGCTGGCGGTGCGGTCGTAGAGCCCAGAATCGGTGCCGCGGCTCTCAGAGACAGGCCGTTCAAGCTCAACCAGCGACCGGCGGTCCCGCCGGATTTCAGGGCCGCCTACCAGCGTCGGGCCCTCATCGTGGTCGAATTCATCAAGAAGGAGCCGGATTCTGAGTGGGGAATAGAGTACCCGCAGGGCATGAGGCCCGACAAGCAGGTCGATAGTTTCCTGCACGCTTTGCGTGGTGCGTACCCCTGGATCGAGTTCGTTGCCTACCTACGATATCGGACGCCCCGGGGCCGCGGAGACCAGCGAGGAGTTGGATCGGGGTGAGTACGGTACACTGGGCACTGTTGAACGCCGGTAATCCGCCGTTCGTGGCGATGTACCCTTCGCCGCGCGGCGAAGGGTACATCGCTATAAACCTGTTTCAGGGGTACGTGGAGCGGGGTGTTTTTGAGCAGGCGCTCTTCGATCTGGTGGCTTCGGACGTGGGGGGCAACTCGAGCGATGTCGAGGTGCTCCTCGACCCTGGTGAGCTCACTGAGAGCGGGGGCGGCGTAGAGTACTTCACGGTGAACAATGAAGGCGACGCGGAGGCCGACCTGTCGGG
>JALZFP010000137.1 GCA_030861485.1 Actinomycetota bacterium
AGGACCAACACACCTCAGGGTTCGACCGATTTTCGGGGCGCCACTTCCTCGAGCGCATCGAGAGCCTGCGCTTGGTTCATGCCGGTGCTCCTCAGGAGGTCCACGGCCATCGAGCGAACTTGGCCCACGAGGACGCTCGCGGTCAGGCCGTGCCTCTCCTTGAGCGCCTCCGTGGCGCCGCGTGCCGCCTCCAGCGCAAACCGCCGAGCCTCGCCCGGCCCTTCGGCCTCCTCCAGGTAGTCGGCTAGAGCCCGCACCGCCCGAGAGAGGTCGCGGATCGCTCCCGGCACGGCGGACGGGACTGCCTCTCCGCGCCTCAGGGCGTTGGCTGCCCCGCGGACCAAAACGCGGGTATTGATAACAGCTAGCTCTATCCTTATGCTTGCGCCGGCGTAGAGCTCCAAGTGCTTGAGGGACCTGCGCCGCGTCGGGGAGAGGCGGGCGGTCTCGTAGCCGGCGGAGAGTGCCTCGTTAAAGCTCCTCACCCGCTCGTCTAGCTCTCTAACCCTTTCGAGCAACGCCTCGGCCCGCTCGCGTTCGCCACCGACCAGCGCTTCGGCTACCTCTTCTAGCGCGGCGGCCAGATCCTCGAAGATGGGCCTGGCTGCCCTCTCGACCAGGCGTTCGGGGTTTACCGGGAACAGGTGGTTGATAGCGAGCGCGACCCCGCCGCCTATCAGGGCGTTGAAGAACCGGTCGACGGAGAAACCAGACTCCGGGGGCTGGAGGACTACCACCAGGATGGCGGAGATCGCGGCCTGGTTCACGAGCAGCCTCCTCTCGCCGATGAGCACGGCCGCCGCCATGGCGGTGGCAACCACCACCGCTATCTGTGCCGCTCCAACGCCGATGGC
Organism: Actinomycetota bacterium; assembly: GCA_030861485.1. Classification (GTDB taxonomy): domain Bacteria; phylum Actinomycetota; class Rubrobacteria; order Rubrobacterales; family Rubrobacteraceae; genus Rubrobacter_F. The sequence continues at coordinate 855 of JALZFP010000137.1, forward strand.
GAGCACGATGAGGTCGGCGACCGCAAGCCCGACGACGACCCCCAGCGCCACCTCGAGGGCGCGCCTGCCGCGTTCACCGGGGGCGAGGCCCAGGGTAACGACGGCCGCGACGGGCGCGAAGAAAGGCTGCTCGTTGCCCAGCAAGTTCGCGGCAAGAAAGTAAGCGATCCCCGCGGCAGCGGCCGCCTGGACTATAAACCAGGCGTTGGTCGGCAGGCGCCCGAACCTCGATGCTAGGCGGCGCCTCACCTCGGGAAAGGGATCAGCGTCTCTCGCGTCGCTCACGCCCGATCTTCTCGCCTCGCCGGGTTGCTGCCTCGGCCACTATACTCCTGAGAAGGTCAAGACGCGAGGAGCGTTAGAACCTACTCAACTTGTACCAGATACCGAAGTCGTAGTCAGCGCTGCCCGGCCTAGAGCTACCAACTCGAAGTCACTGGGCGCCGATTCCTCAACGAGAAGAGGAGAGAACGTGGTCACCCTACCGGAGAGGCCGTGCGGGTGTGCTGGGTAGCCTCGAACATCGAATCTGCCCCCGTACCCTGGTGAAAGCCACCCAGGAGGTAAATACTTTGGGTACCGGGGTAGAAACGGCGTTCGCGGGCTCGAGGGTACTGTTCGAAGGGACCGTTGAGCCCTGATACTGCCGTTCGTATTTTTTGCATAATATTCAGATACTGCATTGTCAAAGATCCGGGGACACGCCTAGGATAAACTCGTGAGTCATTACTTTATGCCCAGCACTCCGAAGCTATCCGGAAGCCGGGCACGTGGGAGAGGTGGCGATTGTCTTTGCACGCGTTCTCTAGGGAAGCTGAGGTCCTGGTGGTGGGAGCGAGCGTGGCCGGGCTCTGTGCCGCCTACTCGGCTGCCCGTGGCGGGGCCGAAACCCTCCTGCTAGACGCCGCCCCCGAGATAGGGGCGCACCCCAACCCGGCCACGCTCCTCATGGAGCCACTCTGGCGGCGCACCGGCCTTCCCCTACCCGAAGGGGCGGCCGAGCGTGGGCTCTCGGGGGTGCGGGTGGGCGGGCCTTCGGGAGCAGGGCCACTCTTTCGCCTGTGCGCCTTCCATCTGAACCGCCAGCTCTTCGACCGAGGCCTCGCCGAGCTGGCCACCGAAGCCGGGGCGACCGTCCGCAGCGGCGTACGCGTGACGGGGGCGCTTTCCTCCGGAGGGGTGTTGACCCAAGACGGGCCCGTGCGAGCCTCGGTTACCGTCTTCGCCGACGGGGTGAATTCGGCCGTGCGGAGGATCATGCCAACGATGCGTAACCCTTGGGAGGTGGCGTGGGGTTTAGCTCAGCTCCTGGAGTCCCCGGGCTTAGGCAAGCCTCTCTACTGCGAGGTGCGCTTCGGCAGCTTCGCCCCGGGTTGGCGGGCTCAGCTCAATCCCTTGGGGGGCAGCCAGGCCAGCTTGTGGACCTTTGTAAGAGGGGTGTCACGAGGAGAACTCAAAGGATGCGCCGAACGCGCCCGGAGGTCCTTTCTCGGAGCCGAGGATACCAGAATCCTAGAAGAGCGCCGGGGGGCGGATCCGGCCTTCGTGGTGCCGTACCGCATTGCCGGTGATGGCGTGATGGCTTGCGGAGCTGCCGCCGGACAGGGGGGCTTGGAGTACGGGGCCCGCGCCGGTCTCGTGGCTGGGGAGGTGGCCGCCAAAGCGGTCGGCGCCCGTAACGCCTCACGTCGTGCCCTCAGACAGTACGAAAGGACCTGGCGCCGGGAGACTGCGGCAGAGGACTTACTCATGCGGTGGGGGATGCAGGCTCTGAGGCACCTCTCTGACACCGAACTCGACGAACTATTTAAGGGCCTGTCCGGGGTCGAGATCGGCGAAAGGGAGCTCTTGGCGCTTTTGCGGGGCGATCCGCGCGGTGCGCTGCGGAGGGTTAGGTTGGGGCATTCGGTACGTGCTCTCTTGAGACTTGCTCTGGGGTGGGCCAGGGCCGCAGGGGTGAGTGAAGGACGGCGGGTGTGAGGAGCCTTAACGGGTAGAGCGTAGGGTAGGTGAAGAGGATAACCCACGGGAGAGGAATGTGGACAAAGTAGAGAGCAAAGGACCGGACCTAACCTCCCAGCTGGAGGGCCAACACCCTACCGACAATAATGCCGAGAAGAGAGGCTGGACATTCTTTAATTCGGCCAAGCGGAACCAGGCGAGCGACAAGATTCGCCTTGTGCTCCGGCTCGCTCGGAACCTTTTATGTTGGGTAATTTTTTAGGTACTCCTTCGAGAACACCACGAGAAGATCTCTCTGTAGGATCATACGCCTCGGAGGTAAGGGCAAGCCCAAGAAAGGAGCAATCTCTAGATGGAAGAGCAACCTTCTCATGTACCGCCCTTCGAACCCATCGTGGAGATGCGCTCTCCGCGGGTCTACGGCAGCTTCCCTACACTCTTTGGCATGCCGCTCGCCGAGACCGAAGAAGACCTGAGGGGCGCAGACGTGGCCTTCCTCGGCGTGCCTTGGCGTGCACCCACGACGCCGAGCTCCTTCTTTGTCGGGGGAGCGCGGGCCAATTTCGAGGGCACCCAGCTCACCCCCTCCTACTTTCGGCTCAACTCGCTCAATTATGGTGGCTACCTCCCCGAGCTAGACCTCGACGTGTTCGAGCACCTCAGGCTAGCCGACCGGGGCGACGCTGATGTATTCCAGGACGTCGAGAGGACATTCTCGGCGGTCGAGGCGGAGGTCGGGGCGATGGTCGACGCTGGTTGTATACCGCTCGTAATGGGCGGCAACGCTGGGCCCACCACCTACCCGGTCCTGAAGGCCATTGCCGAGCGCGCCGACGGCCCCACGGCCGTCCTCAACCTCGATGCCCACGGCGACAACCAGCCCGGCGGGTGGGAGGAGGACGAACCCCGGGCGCCTAGGTGGGCCGCAACCTGGGCCCTCCGCGTCCTGACGCTTCCCGGCGTCGAGCCGGCTCGCTATTACCACTTCGGACTCAGGGGGCCGAGGAACGATCCGGGGACCCTCAGCCGTTTCGTCGAGCTTGGGGTAGAGCGGGAGCACATATACACCTACCGGGAGATCAGGCGGGCCAGACAAGCAGGTTACGACGCGTGGGCCGAGGAGCTGGCGCAGCGAATCTTGGACAGCGCCGCTAAGGTGTGGATCGCCCTGGACCCCGACGTGCTGAACCTCGGCTCCACCCCGGACTTCGGAGCCGAACCCTTGGGCCCGACGGTCGACGAGGTAATCGAGCTCGTGTACCGGGTTGGGCGAGCCGCCGGCCAGGGTAAGTTCGGAGGTGTGTCCCTGATGGCGATCCCTCATCAGGCTCAGAGCCTCCACCAGACGCTGATATACGTGCTGCTCTACGCGCTGGCGGGAGTGCTGTCCAGCAAGGCATAGCAATCAGGCCTTATCCTTCCGATCGGAGTCGGCCGATGTAGGGGAAGTTTCAGTTGGCACTCGCAGGGCGTCTAGCAGCCGGGGCACCCCGCAGTAGAAGGCGGCGGTGAGGGTAAGCTCGACGCGGGCTTGTGGGTCGAAATGTTCACTTAGTGCGGTATTGTGTTCATCGGTGACATATCCGTCGACTATAGCGTCCGTGAGGGCTAGGGCCGCACGCTCGGCTGCAGTGAAGGCAGGGGAGGTGTGCCACATCGCGAGTTCGGCAACCTGATGCTCATCGATACCAGCCTCTGCAGCCATGCGTCGGTGTTGGCGCCACTCATAATGAGAGAGCATGCGTTGGGCGGTACGCAGGATAACCAGCTCGCGTAACTGACGGGGGGTTTTGCACTGCTCACGCAGCGCAGACGCGAAGTCAATCCACGCCCTGAGCAACTTTGGTGCATGCGCGAGAGCGCGATAGAGGTTTACTTGTTGGGTGCCAGTTTGCTTAACGTGGTTAGCAACGTCGTCGGGTAGTGGGGCAAGTGGGATCGCCGTGCTGGAGGCAGTTAGCTTGCTCATCGAACTGCTCTCGTACGTCATCTAGTTATTCCCCTGTGCTCGCTTACATCGGTAACTGCAACAGCATAATGCCGCCTCATATTTCATGCTGATTGGGCTGTCGTGCCTGTGTTCGCAAGAATTGCCGCCTATGAGAGCTACATTGTTGACTGCTGAGACTCAAAGGGGGCCGGGGCGTTCCTGGCACTTGTGATAGCAATTTGGCGGTTACGGGGATGATTACTGGTGAACAACTAGAAACACGAGATACAGAAATCTGGCTCGAATAGGCCGTTTTCTAAAACACGGTGAACAACATCGGTGTAGGGAAACTGACTCTGGATCAATTAGCCTAGGTTCGAATTCTAGTCCGGTAGCTATCCGAAGGCCCTCTTTAGGGGGTATTCTTTTGCCTTATTGTAAGTGGATGGCCTCGCCCGGGAGGACTATGGGCGCGACTAGTCCTGCATGGGGCGCAATGAAGGGCCCGCCGTGATGAGCGGCTTCTCCGCGAAGCTCCCTGCAGCCCCCACTGCTTCGAAGACACCTCCCTGGCTTGTGGTCTTCTTTTGCTGGGTTACGGCTAGAGTGCTGCACCGGGGAGGTCAAAGTGCTGCTTCTCGCAGTCGGAGGATCTGTTAGAGTGGCCACTGGTGATGGGGAAAGCGAAGGTTTTTGCGGATGACGCCCTACGCTCTCTTCGGTAACGTGCTAGCCCCCGAGCCGTTGGGCCGGGCGGCGGTGGTGGTCGAGGGCGGTAGGATCCTCGAAATCGTGCGCTCGCCGCACCTTGCGGATCTCCCGCGCGAGCGTCGCGAGGTCCCCGGTCTGATCTGCCCGGGCTTCATCGACCTCCAGGTAAACGGCGCCTTCGGTGTTGAGGCGGGACCGGATCTGGAGGCGCTCGCAAAGCTGGCCCGCGAGCTGCCGAAGACCGGTACGACCTCCTTTCTGCCCACAGCCATCTCCTGGCCTATCGAACGCTACGATTCTTTTCTCGAGGTCCTCGAGGACGCCTCGCGGTTGCCGGGCGCTAACATTCTTGGTGCTCACATCGAAGGTCCCTTCCTTTCACCGGCCCGGAAAGGAGCTCACGAGTCGGCCCACCTCCGCCCGGTCAACCTGGGTTTCACGAGGAGGCTGGCAGACTCCGGCATGGTGCGGGTGATGACTTTGGCCCCCGAGCTTCAGGGGGCGAAGGAGGCGATCCGGCTCCTCACGGAGGGCGGCACCGTCGCCAGCGCCGGTCACACGGACGCTTCCTACGAGGAGACGCTACGGGCGATAGACGCCGGGCTCTCGATGGGCACCCACCTCTACAACGCTATGAGCCCTTTTACGCACCGCTCCCCGGGCACAGTGGGCGCGCTGCTCGCCGACGACCGGGTCCGGGCCGGTATCATCGCCGACGGGGTGCACGTGCACGAGGGCGCGCTCCGACTGGCCCACCGCCAGAAAGGACCCGAAGGCCTAGCCCTCGTCACGGACGCGATGGAGGCCGCCGGGATGCCGCCCGGGGAGTACAAGCTGAGCGGCAGAAAGGCTCGGTTGGAGGGTGGGGAGGTTCGCCTGCCCGACGGTACCCTCGCCGGTAGCGCCCTTACCATGGACCGGGCGGTGAGTAACGCGGTTGATCTGCTCGGTATCTCCATACGAGATGCCGTTCGCATGGCTACGCAGACCCCTGCCGAAATACTAGGGATCCACGGCAAGGGCAGGATAGTTGCGGGCGCGGACGCC
>JALZFP010000141.1 GCA_030861485.1 Actinomycetota bacterium
CCGTAGAACTCATTGATGGCGATACCGAGCTCCTCCTTGGCCCATTCGAACGTCGCCTCCTCCAGGGGCTCGCCCCCGCAAGCGATGGTCGCAAGGTCGAGCTCCCACTGCTCCCGGGGCTTCTCGATACCGCGCATCATCCGCAAGACCGTAGGCGGGAAGAAAACATTCCGGACGCCCCACCGCTGCATCAGGTCGAAGGCCGCTTCGGGGTCAAAGCCTTCCATCGTGGAGGAGACGACTGGGAGGCCCCAATGGAGTGCCGGCATCAGTACGTCGAAGAGGCCCCCGATCCAGGCCCAGTCCGCCGGCGTCCAGAAGAGGTCTCCCATCCGGGGCGCAAGGTCGTGCGGAAGGGCGACGCCCGGCACGTGCCCGGGCAGTATCCCGTGGCCGTGCAGAGCGCCTTTGGGCGATCCGGTCGTCCCCGAGGTGTAGATTATGATCGCCGGGTCTTCGGGGGCCGTCTTCTCCGGCTCGAAGGTGGATGAAGCCCCCTTGATCAAGCCTTCTAAGCTTTCCGCCCCACTCTCCTCGCCATCGGCCAAAACCACATGCTCGAGGTCGGGAAGCTCGTCGCGCAAGGTGGCCGCGACCTCGTGGTGCCCGGCGTCGGTCACGATCACCTTCGCCCCGCTGTCCTCCAGCCTGAAGCGCAACGCCTCCTCCCCGAAGAGCGCGAAGAGTGGGACGGCGACGGCGCCGAGCTTGTAGGTGGCGGCGTGAACTATGGGGAGCTCGGGCGACTGCCTTAGCAGTATGGCGACCCTGGCCCCGCGCTCGACGCCTAAGCCTCTCAGGGCGTTCGCGAGGCGGTCCGAGGCGCGCTTAAGCTCGAAGAAGGTCCACTTCTCCGCCGTGCCGTCGCCGCGATCGTGTATGAGAGCCAACCTGCCCTTATCGCCCGCGTGCCGGTCACAAATGTCCAGCCCTATGTTATAGCCAGCGGGCAGGTCCCAGTAGAACCGCTCGTACAGCATCTCGTAGTCGAGGTTTCTGGGCATTCGGGCTGTCAGTGCTTCCCAAAAGTCCACCCGGACAAGTCCTTTCCCCTACTCCCGTAGCGCGTCCGGAAGTCTACCCTTCTGTGCGCCTACGATCTTCAAGGGGCATGGTATCTACCGTCCCACGTACGCGCTACCCACCCGGAACCCTGCGACCCCCAGCGCTCGAATGTCCAAGTGCACCTTCGAGCTAAGGCCTGCCTCCGGTTCCTCCGGGGACCTCTCTAAAGAGCGGGCGCAGGTCCTCTAATCGTTCGTAGATCCACCACAGATAATTGCGTGTACCCTCCTCGCGCAGGGGATGCAGGTCCTCGTTCTCGGAGTCCTCGAGAAAGGCCTGGAACGCCTCCTGGGAGGGCCACTCGACGAGGACCATCACCGTGCGCGGTTCGGTGCCCGGCTCTCCCTCCTGGACCCCGTTCAGCCGCCCCAGCGCCACCACCCGCCCGCCGTGCTTACCCACGGCCTCGGCCGAGCGACGCGAGTATTGCCGGTAGGAATCGTTGTCGGCCAAGTCGAACAGGTTGAGGGCGTACAGCGCCACTCTTACTGCGCCGCCATCTTCGTCTTTACCGTCTCGGGGCCCTCCTGAAGCAGGCTTCGGGCGATGATCTGGCGGTTGATCTCGCTGGTTCCCTCGCCGATCTCGTTTATCTTCACCTGCCGCCAGTAGCGCGCCACGGCGCTCGTCTCCATAAACCCCTCGCCGCCGTGGATCTGGACCGCCTGATCCGCCGCCCTCTTGGCCGACTCTGAGGCAAAGACCTTTGCCATACTCGCCTCCCGCCCAAAGGGACGCCCCCGGTCCTTGAGCCACGCCGCCTTCAGGACTGTGTTGCGCGCAAGCTCTACCTCCATCGCCATGTCCGCAAGCTTGAACTGTATGGCCTGAAACTCGGAGATCGCCCTGCCAAACTGCCACCGCTCGCTGGCCCGTCGAAGCGACTCGTCCAAACAAGCCTGCGCCAACCCGACCGAGAGCGAGGCGACCGCGACCCTCCCCGCATCAAGGGTCTGGAGGAACTGCGCGAAGCCGCGACCGCGCTCGCCAAGCAGGTTCTCCTCCGGCACCCGGCAATTCTCAAAGTACAAGGGGCGCTGGTCGGAGGCGCGCCAGCCGGTCTTCTCATAGCCGGGTCCTCGGGTGTAGCCGGGCGTCTCCTGCGGGATGATAAGGGCGCTAAGCTCCGGCCCGCCGTTCTCGCGCTCTCCGGTCCGGGCGATAGCCGTCACACCGGCGGTGATGTCCGTACCGGAGTTGGTGATCCACTTTTTAGTGCCATTTATGATCCACTCGCCGTCCACAAGCTCGGCCGTCGTGCGGGTGCCCCCGGCGTCGGTGCCGGCCTCCTCCTCGGTAAGCCCGAAGGCCCAGAGACGCCCGCCCGTGGCGCATCTACTGAGAAATCTCTCTTTCTGCTCCCGTGTGCCGTAGGTGGCCAGGGGGGCGCAGCCCAAAGAGATGTGGGCCTCCATGGTGATGCCAACCGAGGTGTCGGCGCGGGAAATCTCCTCCAGCGCCAGGTTGTAGGCGACGAAGTCGCCACCAGATCCGCCGTACTCCTTCGGCAGCGTCAGGCCCATCAGGCCGTGGCGGGCCATCTCAGCAACGATGTCGTAGGGGAACTTCTGCTCGCGGTCGAGTTGGGCGGCACGCGGCCGGATCTCACCTTGAGCATAGTCGTAGGCGAGGTCTCGCCACCGCTTCTGTTCGTCGGTCAGGTCGAAATTCACTCGCTTTATCCTCCTGTTCCCTAACAAGCGTGAACGATAGTAGCTACAGTTGAGGCGTGGGGCAACTCTGGCCGGGGAGCTGCCCGTCCCAGGAAGAGAAGTTGATCGGAACTGCGCGCTTGAAATAGCAGTTAAGTTGCGCTCGTTTGCCTGGGAGGCGACCCCCGCTAGACCCGGTTCTCGTACCGCCCGAGACAAGGAGGTGCAAAGATGGGCGTCGTGAACCGACGGCTGCGGGCACCCCTGCGAAGAGTCGGCGCCAGGGTGCGGGCGCTCCCGCAGGACATCGGGGTTCGATGTATCTCGTCGGCGCCGTTGGCCCTCTCGCCGTTGATCCTTTCGCTGGCCGTGGTCTAGCTGAGCATTCCGTCTCTCCGGTAAGAGGCT
>JALZFP010000144.1 GCA_030861485.1 Actinomycetota bacterium
CCCGAAGCGGAGGAAGAGATCGATGAGGTGGGACTAGAACAGGGCACCGTCAGCGAAATACCGAGCTACGCGATCCCCGCGGGCACGGTGGCCGCTCAGGAGCCCGCTGTGGGGGCGGAGGTGGACCCGGGGGCCCCGGTGAACCTGATAGTCGGCGGCGGTTCCCCCGAAACCGCAAAAACCGCAAGCAACGACGGCGGCGGCGGCGGCAGAACGGGCACCGGCTAACACCCCTCGGCGGGGTCTAGCCATAACCTCTCTAGCGGCTCCGCTGGGAACTTGGCCGTTCTCCTCGTTGACCTCCTGGGCGCCTTCAGGCGGGCGTAAGCTGCTTACAATGTGAGCGCCGTGGAAAGGACCGAGGCTTGCGGCGGGGCGAGGATCGAGCGGTAGCGCACCCTGATCGAGCGCCGGACTGGCGTATAGCCCGCTTCGTCTACGAGTATATACGCTGATCGTATATCCCCTTCGCTGAGGGGTGCTGTTCCTGTAGAGAGCGCTGTAAGGCGCGTTTCACTAAAGTAGAATCGACTTCGTGAGCAGGATAGGCCGAGATGGAGACCTCGCGGCGAGGCTGAGAGAGGTGGTAGCGAGGCCGCTCGAAGGGTGGCGCGAGGTGTACGAGAGCTTCTCCCCGCTGGATCTGGATACGGGGGAGCGGCGGCCGCGGGTCCCAGAGCCGGGGGAGGACTGCAGGAGGGCGGCGGTGCTCGTCCCGGTCGTGCTCGAGCCTGGAGGGGCACACGTCGTCTATACGCTCAGGACGGGGGGCCTCGAAGATCACGCCGGGCAGGTGTCTTTCCCTGGTGGCAGCCCGGAGGCTCGCGACGGCTCGCTCCTCGCGACTGCCCTGAGGGAGGCCGAAGAGGAGATAAACCTCCGCCCCGACACAGTCGAGATCGTCGGCGAGATGGAGGAGATGTACATTCCGCCGAGCCGGTTTCTGGTAAGGCCGTTCGTAGGACTTTTGGCCGAGGAGGCTGAGCTTGTCCTCGCACCCGACGAGGTTGAGGCTATCTTCAGCGTCTCTCTGGAGGAGCTGATGTCGCCGGAGGCTTTCGAGAAGGCGATCTGGGAACGCGAGGGGCGGCCCCATGAGGTGCCGATCTTCGCGGTAGGGGGACACGAGATCTGGGGCGCGACAGCTGCGATGACTGCCGGTCTCCTCACCCGCCTGGGCTGGAGGCCGGAGGAGTAGCTTGAGCTACCACGCGGTGTGTTCTGATTCTCTGACGCTCTTTCACGTGGCCTAATAGCCTCTAACCTGTGGCGCAGACGGTAAAAGGTGAGGAGAAGAAAAACGGAGGACGGGAGGGGCCGGTCTGGAAGGACCAAAACCTGCACGTCGTCTGGTTCGTCACGCTGATGGCGGTCCTAGGCTCCTCCAGCGTCTCCCCAGCCTTCCCGGAGGTTCGGCAGCAGTTCGGCGTCTCGGCGGGGCAGGTGGGGCTCCTGATCACGGTCTTCACGCTCCCTGGTGTGTTTCTGACGTTCCTCGCGGGTGCACTCTCCGACCGCTTCGGACGCAAGAAGATATTGGTGCCCTCGTTGCTCGTCTTTGGGATCGCAGGCGGCGCGTGCGTCCTGGCCCCGAACTTCGAAACGCTCCTGCTGCTGCGAGTCTTGCAGGGGGTCGGGGCGGCGTCTCTGGGCGCGCTAAACGTAACGCTCGTCGGTGACCTCTTCTCGGGCAGGGAGCGGACCACGGCCCTGGGCTACAACTCGAGTGTCCTAAACATCGGCACGGCGAGCTACCCTGCCCTCGGAGGAGCTCTCGCGGCGTTCGGCTGGTACTATCCCTTCGCGCTCCCCCTTCTGGCGGTCCCCGTGGCCATCCTGGTGCTCTTCTCACTGCGCAACCCTGAGCCACGCAACGAGCAAGAGCTAAAAGAGAAGGCGCAGAGCATCTGGGAGAGTGCGAAGAATGGGCGGGTTATAGGCCTCTTCGCTAACACCTTCGTCATATTCGTGCTCCTCTTTGGGGCGCTCATCGCCTATCTTCCCTCCTTCATAAGCGAGAGGTTCGGCTCGGGCTCGTTCTTTATAGGCGTCGTGCTCGCGAGCACCTCGGTCACCGCGGCGTTCACCTCCACCCAGGCGGGCCGGCTCGCGCACCGCTTCTCGGAGAAGGCTCTAATCCGGTCCTCCTACCTCCTCTACGCTATCGCTCTCTGTCTAGTACCCCTCGTGCCTTCCGTATGGTTGCTCTTCGTGCCGACGGTGCTCTTCGGTGTCGCGCAGACCCTCAACCTGCCCAACTCCTTCTCGCTCCTCAATGCGGCCGCCCCCGTCGAGAACCGTGGCGCCTTTATCTCGCTCAACAGCACCATTTTGCGCCTCGGCCAGACTCTGGGCCCGGTCCTCATGCTCGCCGCCACCCTCCCATTCGGGCTCGGTAGCGCCTACCTCCTGGCAACAGGCCTCGCCGCCGCGATGTTCCTCATAGCTTTCGCCCTGATCCGCTGATGGTAAGCCGCCAGCTCTCGGCGAGATCAGCTTTAGGTCTTTTTCGGCGACTAGTTATTACGCGCACGCGTCGTCTAATAGCTCTTTTGCGCTAAGCGGGGGACGAAAATGGTTCCCCTGGAGGGACGCGGCACTCATAGCCCACTCTTAAACCGCTCTGCGCACGGTGGTTCGCGTGTGTAGGAAGCTGTCGTACCGATCAGTCCAATAGAGAGCTGAAGGCGCAGCTAGACCGTGCCCCCGCCTTTCCTCGCCTTCGTCGCGCACGCGCCCTCGTAGGGACCTCCTGGCCTGGGGGCACACTTTCGGGTATCGGCCACGGTCGCGGCGAAACCGCTCCTCGGCCTCTTCTCGCCTTGTGAGCTACTATCTGCGTTTCCTCCGGCGTTCGGGTACCGGAAGGGGCCGGACCCAACGCTTCAGTGTGGCAGGAGATCGCTCGTAAAAGATGCGAAACGACGCAACACACCCTCACGAGAAGAAGGTGATGGCAGTACGAAAGACGGACGCTACAACGGGGTTATCGCGTTCAGAGGGGCCAATATATGGCCTTTTCATGCCCCATCTAGGCAGTTATCCACAACATGTTGTGGATAATGGCTCTAGTGTGGTGGATAAGTGGAATATGTGTAACAAACCCTTAGCACCACCTGTCATCTCCATAGACAGGAGCGGAGTGGAAAAGATCGGAGGCAGCTTTACAATTAGGAGGTGACGTACTTAGAAGGCCACGAGAGGTGAGAGAATGTTGACCGAGGAGCGTGTCAGGGACCAGTTGAGGAACGTCATAGACCCGGAGATCGGAATGGATCTCGTGGAGCTGGGTTTGATCTACGACGTTGGGGTTCACGACGAGGGGCGCCACGTCGACGTTACCTTTAGCTTGACGAGTCCAATGTGTCCCGTGGGGGACTTGATCCAAGAACAGGTCGAGACCGAAACCCTCTCTATCGAGGGCGTCGAGAGCGTCAATGCCCAGCTTACCTTCGAGCCGATGTGGTCTCCAGAGATGATGAGCCCTGCCGCCAAGCTCTTTTTCGGGCGGTAGGAGACGTAAGAGCGCAGCAGCGCTGGGTTATGAGCCCGCCGGCGCATTTCTTATGTATGCGAGGGGCCTGCTCATAGACCTCGACGGGACGCTCTACAATGAGAGCGGGCCTGTCCTGGGCGCCTACGAAGCCTTAAGCCATCTCGAAGAGGCCGGCATCCCTTACCGCTACGTGACCAATACCACCCGAAAGCCGCGACGGGAGGTCATATCTCGGCTGCATGAGCTGGGCTTCGAGGCGCGGGAGGAGCTCGTCTTTACCCCGGCCACGGCCGCGAACGCTTTGCTAAAAGGCAAAAAGTGCCATGCGCTCGTTGCCGGTGGGCTTCTAGAAGATCTGCCGGGGATGGTATCGGAGGACGAGGCACCCGAGTACGTGCTGGTCGGGGACCTGGGGTACGGCTTCGATTACGTAAGGCTCAACGCGGCCTTCCGGTACCTCGTGGATGGCGCAGAGCTTGTCGCGTTGCAGAAGAACCGGTTCTGGCGGGAGGCCGACGGGTTGTCTCTTGATGCAGGTCCCTTCGTGGCGGCTCTGGAGTACGCGAGCGGCAAGACCGCACTCGTGGTCGGGAAGCCAGAGCCGGCCTTTTTCGAGGCGGCGCTTCGGGATCTTGGTCTCGAGGCGCGGGAGGTGGCGATGGTGGGCGACGACGCGGAGTCCGACGTGGCCGGGGCCCAGAGGGCAGGCCTACGCGGTATACAAGTGAGGACCGGAAAGTATCGGCCAGAAACAGCAGGAGAGCCGGACGCTGAGATCGAGAGTATAGCCAGCCTCCCTGAAATACTCGGCCTGTAGAGAAGAGGGATGGTGAAGGGTGGAGACCACCGATATCAGGGTGGAGACGAACGATCGCTACGAGTTCGTCTCCATCACCGAGGAGCTAAAGAGAGCCGTGCGAGGTTCGGGTGTGGAGGAGGGTGTCTGTCTTGTCTCCTCGACCCACACTACCGCGGCCGTCACGGTCAACGAGGACTATGACAGGGATGTAACGCGGGATCTAGCCGCTGCGTGCCGGGCGTTCGTCAGGGGGCTGGACGTCTCCTTCGAGCACGCAGAAGGCAACAGCGACTCGCACCTCCTCACCAGCCTCTTTGGGCAGTCGCAACGTCTCCTGGTGAGGGGTGGAGAGCCCGACCTCGGGCGCTGGCAGGGTTTGTTCCTGGCCGAGTTCGACGGCCCGAGGAGCAGGACCGTCCGGATCGCCGTTTACCCGGCCTGACAGCCAAAAGCTGCGGAGAGAGACTGAGAGAGACTACTTGAGGTTTGTCAGCGCGGTGTTTAGTTGTCTTGTGACTTCCGGTAAGATACATCCGCAAGATGGCGAGACGGGCCGTGTTCGGGGAGAGCTGACTTTCAGGAGGTTTTTATGGGTAGGTTGCTAAAGGGAGGTCTCGCGCTAGGCGGAACCGTCCTCGCGTTGGGGGCGCTCCGGCGGGCACTCAATCCCAGTCCCCGATACGCCCCCTGGGAGAAGCCCCGCTACGACGAGTTCGAGAACAAGGTTCTCGTTGTGGGTGGAGGCTTCGGCGGGTTTACCGCCGCCAAGGAGATTTGCAAGCGAATAAGGGACCGCGAGGACGTCGGCGTCCTCCTCGTCGCCAAGGACAACTTCTTTACCTTCTGGCCGATGGTTGCGGGGATCGTCAGCAGCGACATAGACAGCCGCAACGTAGCTCAACCCTTGAGGCGCGCCCTGATCACGTCTGGCGCCAGCTTCCGGCGGGCGCAGCTCAGAGAGATAAACCACGAGAACAAGACTGTTACGGTCGATGGTGGAGTGGAGTTCCCCTACGACCATCTCGTTATCGCCCTGGGTGGACAGCCCAACTTCTTCGGCATCCCCGGCGTCGAGGAGCATGCCCTCACCATGAGGGGCATCGAGGATGCTGAGCAGATACGCAACCGCGTGATCGAACGTTTCGAGGAGGTCTCTCTGATGAGGGGCGAGATCCCGGAGTCCAAGCTGACCTTCGTGGTTATCGGCGGGGGCGCTACGGGAGTAGAGACGGCCTCAGAGCTCTACAACCTCGTGCATGAAGCCCTGGAGCCTGACTACCCCAACATAGACCCGCACCGGGTCAAGATCTTTCTCCTCGAGGCGCTGGACCACATCTTGCCCGAGCTGGACCCTGCCTTGAGGAGGGCCGCCCGCACCCGGCTCCAGAACCAGCGCATCGAGGTGAGGACCGGAGCTATGGCGGAGGAGATAACCGGCGACTGCGTCAAGCTCAAAGGCAGCGACAACATATCGACGGAGAACGTGATCTGGACCGCCGGCAACCGTCCGAACCAGGCGATCTACGACTTTGGCCTCCCGGCGGACGAGAGAAACGGCATAAAGGTCGACGAGTATCTGAGGGTTGAGGGTCATACCAACATTTGGGCTGTCGGGGATTGCGCTGCCATCCCGGATACCCGCGAGGAGAACGGTCGAGGTGTCCCGCCGACTGCTCAGGCCGCGGTCCAGGAGGGAAAGGTGGTAGCAAAGAACATCCTCGCTACCATCGATGGTAAGGAAGACGAGATGGAGCCGTTCGAGTACAGACCCCTGGGTCAGCTCGTCGAGCTTGGGAGCGATTTTGCCGTAAACGACGTGATGGGGGTGCGTTTCACCGGAACCCTGGCGGCCATCTTTTGGCGCCTAGCCTACCTGACGAGGCTCGACAGCCCACAGAGCAAGGCACACCAGGCAACCGACTGGCTCATGGGCTACCTTATGAGGCCCGCCGTTACCCAGGTTCGTGGTACCTCTGAGGAATGACTCTGGTAGTAGCCTCGCTCTTTTTCTTCCCCCTTGAGCCCACCTCCGAAAGGTGCTAGGTTAGCCGGGTCTTGAAGCGATCCCGGTGGGAAGGGTAGGTCTCTACGCGCGGTGACTATATGGTACGCTCTCTTGGTCACTGCAGGCTACCTTGTAGGTTCCATACCCTTTGGCCTCTACGCTACCCGCTACAACCAGGGTAGAAGGGGACTCCTTGTGAACCCCCGTGGGATCAACGCGGCGCCCATAGATCTCTACCGGCGCTCGGGTCCAAACCGTGGGCTGGCGGGCGGCGTCTTCCTGCTGGAGCTCGCCAAGGGGTTCCTGCCGACGCTCACGGGCTACCTCGCCCTCGGCACGCCCGGGGCGGTCGGAGGGGGGTCCGCGGCGCTCGTCGGCCACAACTTCCCCTTCTTTGGGCGCCTGCGCGGGTCGAGCTCGGTGGCGCCGCTCGTGGGGGTCCTGCTCGTAGTCTACCCTATAGTGGTGGTGATACTCGGTATGGTGTGGACGGCGACTCTGGCGGCGTGGCGGTACGCCTCGCTAGCCGCTCTGGTCGCCGCGGCGGTCTCACCATTGGCGCTCGCCGCCCTCGACGCCGGGGGAGAGTACGAGAACCTGGTTGTCTGGGCCGCGGTTCTGTGGTCGCTCCTGGTCTTTTTTGCCCACCGTGAGAACATCCGCAGGCTCGTGAGCGGGCGGGAGGCGAGAATAGACGCCCCCTTTGGCGATAGTGGTAGGAGAAGGATACGGTGACCCTCGCTAATTTGCTCACCCTGGTCCGCCTCGCGGCCGTCGTGCCGGTAATGGCCGCGCTCTACATCCAGTTCCCCGGCAACCGGACCGTGGCGATCGCCTTGTACATCGGAGCCCTCCTGACCGATTACCTGGATGGCATTTTGGCCCGCCGTAGCGGTAAGGTAACGGCTTTCGGCAAGCTGATGGACTCTGTCGCCGACAAGGCGGTCATCGTCTCCCTGTTCTTCGCCCTCGTCGCCGAGGGCTCGATGCCGCCGTGGATGGCAGCGGTCATGACGGTGCGCGAGTTCGCCGTGACGGGGCTGCGCATGGTGGCGCTGGAGGCCGATGAGGTGATAGCGGCGAACAATTGGGGCAAGGCCAAGATGGTCTCCCAGAGCCTGGCAGTGCTCATCCTGCTGCTCGGCTATACGGCTTTAGGCTACTGGGCCATGCTCCTCGCCACGGCGCTCACGCTTCTCTCAGGCTGGTCGTACCTCAAGGACGCCCCAAGGATCATCGCCGCGACCGCCGGTGACAGGAAAGCCTAAGATGGACCACTACGCCACACCTTCGAACAACGGGAACAGGCTCACCCCTGCTGAGGTGGAGATCGTACTGAGAAGGGCCGCCGAGCTAAACGCTCACCGCAAAGGCGCCGATACCTTTGCCTACTCGATCTCCCCCGAGGTTCTCGTGCAGGTGGCAGCCGCCGCTGGCATCTCCGAGAGCGATGTGCGGCGCGCGCTCGTCGAGCTATTCTCCGACAGGTCTGTCGAGTCTGACACTTTAGCGTGGAAGCTCTACGGTAGGTCCCGCTTGAAGGCCGTGCGGGAGGTCGAGAGGCCCGCGGATTCTACCCGAAAGCGCCTGGAGAATGTTCTCAGGCACAAGCAGGGTCTCAAGCTGCGCCGCAAGACCGAGGCGAGCTCTCTCTGGGATGGGGGAGACCCGTCGGGTACGGTGCGCCGCGCCCTGGACTTCTCGGGGCACCACGCCCTGCTCAAGGCACACTCCCTGGAGCTCAGGGTCGAAGATGTGGGCTACGGTAGAAGTGGGATCAGCCTCATCGCCGATGTCTCAAACCAGCGTGGGGAGCATCTATCATTGGGTGGTATCCTCGGCGCCACGCTCGCCCTACCTCTGGCGATAGCCGGGGTCTACGACTGGCTCTACTTCCTAGCTGTCGTACCGGCCCTGGTTGCTCCCGGGCTTGGTTTCATGATCGCCTACAAAAAAGCCTGCGCTGAGGTGCGCCAGGCCCTGGACGCCCTGCTGGATGCCGCCGAAGAAGAGCCCACCACAGAAGAGCCGCCCGAACAGCTCCCCGAGCGGATGCCCGGCCAGATTCAGAGCCTCGAACCCATCCCCAAGTTCACTGCCCAACAAGAGGATGAGTAGCCAGTCGGCTAGACGGCCTGTAGAAAGCCGACCACCTACGGCTTATATTTAGTACGTGCCGCTCACCGTATTGAAAGAGATCTTCGGGTTCGACTCGTTCCGGCCCGGACAGGAGGAGGTTATACGGGCCGTCCTTGACGGGCGGGACACTCTCGCCGTTATGCCTACCGGGGGCGGCAAGAGCCTCTGCTATCAGGTGCCGGCCCTAATGGGCGAGGGTCTTACGGTGATAGTGTCGCCGTTAATCTCGCTGATGAAGGACCAGGTCGATTCGCTCTTGCAGAGCTCGGTCAAGGGGGCGGCCACGCTCCACTCCGGTCTCGATGCGGAGGAGCGGTGGGAGGTCGAGAAGAAGATCCGTACCGGCGAGATCCGGCTGCTCTACGTCGCCCCCGAACGGTTGCGCTCCCTGGAGTTCGTCCTAGCTCTACGCAGGGCGGGCGTGAGCCTCTTCGTGGTGGACGAGGCCCACTGCATAAGCGAGTGGGGCCACGATTTCCGCCCCGATTACCTCTTTCTGCCCCGCGCAGTGCGAGATCTCGGGAGCCCGCCGGTCCTCGCGCTCACGGCTACCGCCACGCCCCGCGTCCGCCAGGACATCCTGCGTAGTCTGAGGATGCGCGAGCCCGAGGTGGTGGTGACGAGCTTTAACCGGCCGAACCTCACCTACCGCGTCCTCTCGGCAAAGGAGAAGAAGGATAAGCTACCCCTGATCCTGAAGGTTATCCGCAACTCGCTGCCACCCGGTATCGTTTACGGTACAACGCGTAAGGAGTGCGAAGAGCTCGCGGCGAGCCTCAAGCGCGCGGGTGTAGACGCCGCCCACTACCACGCCGGTATGGATGCTGCGGAGCGTTCGAGCGTGCAGGAGCGTTTCATGACCGACGAGCTGGACGTCGTGGTCGCCACGATCGCTTTCGGGATGGGCATAGACAAGCCGAACGTGCGCTTCGTGATCCATGCGAGCGTCCCCGGGAGCCTCCCCGCCTACATCCAGGAGGCCGGCCGCGCGGGGCGCGACGGGGAGGAGAGCGAGTGCGTCATCTTGTACCGGGGCGCCGACCTCGGGCGGCGCAAGCGCCTGGTAACTTTGAATGCCGCAGGCGCCAATGAGGCCGAATCATTCTTCCGAGCGCTCTGCCAGGTTTCGAACGAGGGACGGGTGAACCTGCCGCCAGCTTCTTTAGGCGCCCTAGGTGGTGTGGAGGCCGACCTCGCGGGGGTGCTCCTCGGAGGGTTGGAGGAGACGGGGCTCGTCTCGCGGGGCTACGACCTGTGGGGCGAGGTCGAGGTGCGCCGGGTGGACGAGGAGCCCCAGGGTTGGCGCGAGGAGATCTCCCGCGTCCATGCCGCCCTGCCCGGCAGCGGCATGATCTCCCTGCTGGAGCTGTCCCGACGCGCGGGGGTGCGGCCCGTCGCCGCCCAGACCGCCCTCTTCAAGCTTATGGCGGATGAGGTCGTGGAGGCCTTGCCCCGCGGCGTTCTTGTCGACATCCGGCTCAAAAAGGAGAGTCTCGACGCGGGAAGCCGGGGGGCTATGGCCGCCCGTCTCAAGAGCCGAACCCGGGCGGCCTACGACCAGATCAGGGGCGTCGAGACCTACGCCACCCTCGAAACCTGCCGCCGGGAACACCTTCTTCGGCATTTCGGCGACGCACAGGAGGTTGCCCCCTGCGCCGGCTGCGATGTGTGCCTCGGAGAGGCTGATACGGTCGTAGCTACCTCCACTTACGCTACCACAACAGCCCGGACGACCGCTCAAGATAGCAGCCCTGTGGCAATGCGTGTCCCAGACGCGGTAGAGGTGCAGAACGGGGCTACCGGCACTACCCCCGAGGCGGTGGATGCGGGGCTTTTCGAGCGCTTGCGGGCTTGGCGTGGGGACCAGGCGCGAAGCCAGCAGGTCCCCGCGTACGTCGTCTTGCACAACTCCCACCTCGAAGAGATAGCTCGCCGCAAGCCACAGAGCGTGCACGAGCTCGGCTCCGTAAAGGGTATCGGTCTCAGGCGCGCCGCCCGCTACGGGGAGGAGATACTCGCCCTCGTGCGTGGAGAGGAGCCGGCGAGTTCACAAGAGACCGATAGCACGCCTCCTGACTATCGCCACCACCTCGAAGCCGCCAAGCGCCTCCTCCGGTCGGGGCGTGGTGCTGACGCGGTCCCCGAACTCGCTCGGGCTTTAGAGGCCGGGGGCGAAGAAGTGAAAAAGTCCGTGGACGACCTACTCGCTCCCTGATCCTGCCCGTAGACTACGTTGTAGTCTACAATCTGCGTTTGTCATCAAATGACGAGCCTGGAAACAAGACCAGAGTTGAAGGAGAATCCCGGCGGGTGATTGGCGAGAAAAAAGCACGGCGCTGTGAAAAAGCCAGGCGCGAGGGATTTCTACAACGGCTCACCTCCTTTGATCGAAGCGCAGAACGCCTTAAATCCTCAGGCCGACGCCCGAGCAGGGAAGAAGCCGTGGAACGCGAGCACCGGCAGGTAGGCAGGTTTGGAGCCCCGTGACTAAGGGTTGCGCAATAGCCTGGTGGAAACGGCAGTCCTAGGGACTTTGATCTTTCTCGTCCTCGGCAGCCACAAGGTAAATGGCTCCGGGCAGCTTGGCTCGCGCTGCTCGTCTGCATTCTGTTGGTTTGCTCGATTTGGCGTTCGGAGTAATCGCTTTGTACCGGGGATACTCGGGGGGCACTCGGGTGTCTGCTGCCATGCGGGCCACCCAGGGAGGCCAACGACCTGGGAGAGAGGGGGCGGGTGGCTCGATGGAGGGGCACAGGCGGCGACGGCGGCGGAGGTGCCCTAGGAGGAAGCTAGACGTAGGTCCCCGAAAAAGCGAGAGCATTGATGGCAACTTCAAGGAAAGGAGGCTCGTGAAGCTTAGGGGCAAGAAGATCGTGGTTCTCGTCGCTGACGGTTTCGAGGACCTGGAATATTGGGTGACGGTGATGCGGTTGCGTGAGGAGGGGGCGGAAGTCATCTCGGTCGGGCCAGGAGAGGGGCCGTTTCACGGCAAGAATTACCTCGAGGCCCGGGCGGACGCCACCGCGAACGACGTCGACGCCGGCGAACTCGACGGGATCGTTATACCCGGCGGTTGGGCACCCGATAAGCTCCGACGCTACGAGGAGGTCACGGATCTTGTGGCGGCGGTTCACGAAAGGGACAAGACGGTCGGCATCATCTGCCACGGTGGACTCGTGGCCATCTCCGCCGGCATCGTGAACGGCGTTAGCGCGACGGGCTCTTTGGGGATCAAAGACGACCTCGTGAACGCCGGGGCGACCTGGGTAGACAAGCCCGCGTTCCGCGAGAACAACCTCGTCTGGGGCCGGGTCGTGCCGGACATCCCGGACTTCTGTCGCGAACTGGTGGCCGCTCTCTCCGAGGGGTAGAGCGTAAGGTTGGCCACACAGCCCTCGCCGAGGGCTTGGTAAGATGTAGGCATGGTACAAAGTGTCCGAGCCGTGCTCTGGGGTATATTTCTCGCGGTCGGGATCGGGGCATTGGTGGTCTTCGGGATCATCTGGCCCGTTTTCGAGGCCTTGTTCGGTCGGGAGCTCGCCTCGACGGCCCTGCCGGTGGGCATCGTGGTCTTCGCGGCGGCCTTCGCCTTCTACTACGGTGGCATGATCGGCGCGTACAAAGCGCCCTCCCGACGTAGGCTTCATGGGGTTATGGTAGGAGTGACCTCCTTCGCCATCTCACCCCTCCTCAACCTTGGCGCCTCCGCCCTAACTGCGAATGCCAACGATCCCTTCGCCAACCTGCGCAGCCCCGGGACGATGCTGGTTACCGGCGTGCTCTTCGTCGTAATCCTCACGACCTCCTATATGGGGGGCCGCAGGGGCGAGTCTCTTCACGCTCACAACGAGAAGGCCACGCGCGTCCGCGAAAGGCGCCGCTATCGCGAAGGATCCGAGAGCTAACAGCTACCAGGCCTGGATGCCCAGGATCAGGCGTCCCTGAGCATCCATACGGGCGTTTGGCTCCAAGCCGGAGTGGTCGATGTCGGAGGGCTCGTCGCCGGCCCCGATCAGGTACACCCGTGGCTCCTCGACGCCCTCGGTCGGGTCGGATACGTAGCGACGCCAGGCCATATCGCTCCACACGAAGGTGATAACGGGCTTTCTGACCGAAGAACCGGAACCCCCGTCGGCGCCGACGTGCACCTTCGGCAGCCCTAAGGCCTTGGAGATGGAGGCCACGGCTCGCGTATGCTCGCTCGCGTTGAACAGGGAGATCCCGGACCGGAGACGCTGCTCCGGGTCCGAAACCTTTCTCAGGCTCTCCAAGGCCTCCTCAAGCTCCCGGGTCTGCTGACGATTGACCTCCTCGGCCCTCTGCAGCCGCTCCTCAAGATCTGCGGCTCGCTCCTCGGCCAAGAGACGCGCCGCATCCACCTCCCCGAGGCGCCTCTCGAGGTCGCCGTACATCCTGTGCTCGGACTCCCACTCGGACTCCCTACCGTTCGTCTCTTCGGCGCGCCCCTGCCGGGTGCCGGCTTCCTGGCGTTTACCGTTGCGTACCCTCGATGCTTCGAGCGCCTCCCGCAACTCGGCCTCCAGGGCCCCAGACTCTTCCAGAGCCTCCTGGAGCTCTGCGACGCGGTCTTCGAGGCGTGACCGCTCCTCTTCTCTCTCCGCCACCCGTCGCTCCAGCTCCTCCTCGTTGGCCCCCTTCTGGGCGACCTTTTCGCGCTCTAGCTCCTTCAGGCGCTCCTCGTAGAGGCGCATTTCGGTCTCCTGCCGCGACCCGAGGTTTTCGAGCCGCTCCTCGAGGAGCGAGATCTTCTCGGCGTGTCGCTCCTGTAAGGTGTTTATGTCTGCGTCCTTCTGGGCCTTCATGGCTTCGATACGTCGTTCCGCCGCCTCTCTCTCCTCCGCGAGGCGTGCCGCTTGCTCGCGCCGCAGCTCTCGCTCGTGCCCCTCGGCGAGACGTTTGACCTCGCTCAGGTCCGCTTGGCGCCGCTCCTCGGCCTCCGCCGCGCTCTTCTCCAACTCCAGCCTTAGCTCCTCGGCCTCTACCCGGCGAGCCTCGATTTCTGAGCTTAGTTGTTTTTGCAGCTCCAGCTCCCGGCCCGCAGCGTCGCTCCTCAAGGTCTGAAGCTCCTCCGCGTGGCGCTCACGCTCCGCGCCTACCTCCTCCTCAAGCCTGCGCTCCAGCTCCTCCCGCAAGGTGCGCTCGAGCTCGATCTTCTGCTCCTCGGCCTCCACGCGTAGGGCTTCGATCTCTTTGCGGAGCGCCCCGACCTCTCTGGCATGCGCCTTCGCGAGTTCCTCGGTCTCGGCTTTGTGGCGTTCTTCGAGGTTCTGGTAGTCCTCCCGAAGCTTCTCCTCCCACTGCTCGGCCGTCCGTTTGATCTCCTCGACCTCGGCCTCGTGGCGCTCCTCGAGGGTCGCCCGCTCCTTGCGATACTCTTCCCTCAGCGCGGAGACTTTGCTCTCTGCTTCGGCGGCCGTAGCTTCGGCATCACGGAGGCGATCCAGCTCCTCCCGCAGTGCCGCCACCTCCGCAATGTGCTGGTTGCGCAGGGCGAGCAGCTCGTCGGCACTCTGTTGGCGTAGATCCATGAGCTCTTTTCGCAGCGCGTGTACCTCTTCCTCTGCGGCCGCCCGCGAGCGTTCGCTCTCCTCGAAATCCTCAACGGCCTGAGTCCGCGCCGCTACCTCCTCCCGGGAGGTTCGCAACGCCGCACCTGCCTGGTCGAGGTCCCGGCGCAGCTCCGACACCTCTTCCTCCAGACTCTTGATAAGCTCGTCGGCTGCCCGCATCTGATCCTCTAGCTCCTGCGCCGGGTCCCGGTACTCTTCGCTCACGCCAGCCTGCCCCTCAGCTCCTGGCCACCCGCCAGGCCGCGTTGTCCTTTATGTAATCTCACCCCGTCAGAAGAGTAACTTCTTAGCGGCCTCAGGTAAAGTCCCAGTACCGATAGTAGACCGCGCTGCGGCGGATGACGACGTTTGGTACTCTCCGCTCTCAGGAATAAGAAAGAGGCTTGGGTACGAAAGGGGATGGGACGCCGTGACAGAGAACGATGGAGGAGCCAAGCTCGTCAGGCTGGAAGACTTCGAGGGTGAGCTCGAAGATCCGTGGCAAGAGGCGCAGGGTCTCGAGGTCCGTGACAAGTTTGGGGAAGAGGTTGGGACCGTAGAGGACCTCTATATCTTAGAAGACGCGCAAGCGGTGCATCTGATCAAGGTAGACCTAGAAGGGAGACACGTCTTGATCCCCGTGGATGCCCTTACCACCGCCACCGAGGATGGGGTGGACGTGGAACAAGACAAGGACACCATCGCGGATTCGCCCGAACACGACTCGGACGAGGTGCCAGACGCCGAGGCCAGCCGTGCTGCCTATGCTCACTATGGATACCCGGATCAGCTAATCTGGGGAGCAGAGTAGCCTCGCGGGCTGCTCTAGGACCGGGAATGACGAGACCCGTAAGATGTTCTCTCGAGAGCCTTAGCCTTACTCCTGGCAGACGGGGCAGACGCCCTCGATGACGAGGGAGGCGTTGGTGACCTCGTAGGGGGTATTCTCGCGCACGCGCGTCTTGAAGTCCTCGAACTCGACGTCCGGTATCTCCGCGACCTCACCGCACCTCGTGCACCGGATGTCGTAGTGAGGTAGCGTGTTCAGGTCATAGCGGACCGGTGACTCAGACCAGCGCTTCGCCTCGATCAGGCCGATCTCTTCAAGAACCGAGAGCGCCTGATAAACCGTGCCTAAAGCAACCTTTGGGTTCCTCTTCTTGACGAGGAGGTAGACATCCTCAGCCGACGGATGCCCCTTGAAATCCTTGAGCGCATCGAGCACAGCCCGACGTTGGGAGGTAAGGGTATATCCCGAACGCCTGAATACCTCGCGGACGTCGCGTTCAGGTGCGCTTACCATGCCTCTTCCTTTGCACTGATAACCATTCCTGAAAAAGTTTATCACAACCCGTCGCGGGGCTACGGTGTAGCATAACCTCGAGATGAGCCTGCTTATAAACGCTTTACTCAACTTTCTGCGCTTCCTGCGTAATATTCGTCGTGCCCTCCGTCGCTCCCCGGACTTCGTCTGGATGCCCGTAACCGGCGCGCTTCCCGAACTCAAACCGTCGCACCGCAGCCGCCTGAGCCGCCGCCTCGACCCGCGAACCCTCGCTCCCAGCCTCGAAGATATCCGTGCACGCCTCGATCGTGTCCTCGCCGACGGTCGTGTGCGTGGCGTGATCCTGCGCGTCGAGAACCTCGATGCTGGATGGGCTGCCCTCGAAGAGCTGCGAACCGAGATCGACCGCTGCCGTGAGCAAGGCAAAGGTGTAGTTGCGTACCTCGCGGACGGCGGGGACACCCGCTCCTACTACCTCGCTTCGGCGGCCGACGAGATCTTTGCCTCCCCGCTCTCGACGCTCAGCGTCGTCGGCCTGCGCGTTCGCGTCAACTTTCTCAAGGATGCCCTGGGCAGCTTGGGTCTGGAGACCGAAGTGATCGCGGTCTCTCCCTACAAGAGCGCCGCCGATCCCATCTCCCGCACCGACTTCTCGAAAGAATCGCGCGAGCAGGTCGAGAGGCTGCTCGACCGGAGGTTCGACACGCTCGTCACGGGGATCTCCGCCGGGCGCGACATTTCACCTGAACGAGTCCGATCACTCATAGACAACGCTCCATACTCGGCATCCGAAGCCGTGGAGAAGAGGTTGATCGACGGGGCGCTCTATGAGGACGAGCTAACCTGCAGGCTCTCAAGTGGCGACAAGCCTGCGAAGCTTGTGGAGTGGGGGGAGGCGAGAAAGGTGCTGCGCGTTCCTTATCGGAGGAGGACACGCAAAGTGGTGGGCCTCGTGGGCGTCGAGGGAACGGTAGTGCGGGGGAGCAGCCGCAAGCTCCCGGTGCCGCTGCCCCTCTTGGGGCGCGAGCAGGCCGGGAGCGACTCGGTCGTCGCGGCCCTGCGCGTCGCCGAGAAGCAACGTCGGGTGGCCGTGGTGCTGCTCTATGTAGACTCTCCCGGCGGCGACGCCCTGGCCTCCGACCTCATCTGGCGCGAGGTCGAGCGCATCCGGGCCAAAAAGCCGGTCGTCGTCCTCATGGGGAACGCCGCAGCCTCCGGTGGCTACTACGTCTCGGCCCCGGCGAGCCGCATAGTCGCTCGCAAGAACACCATAACAGGTTCCATAGGCGTGATCCTCACCCGCCCCGTAGCCTCGGACCTATTCGGCAAGCTGAAGGTCAACGCGGCCGCGGTCGGACGCGGCACCCGCTCCAACATTCTCGACCCGCGCTACCGGCCCACGCCCGACGAGCTCGCTGTCCTGAACGACCAGCTTCACGTCTTCTACGACGGGTTTAAGGCCCGCGTTGCTTCGGGCCGGAAGCTGCACCCGGAGGCTCTTGAGGCATTGGCCGGAGGCCGGGTCTGGACCGGTGCCGAGGCCCTAGAGAGGGGCCTCGTGGACGAGAACGGCGGCTACCGTACCGCCCTCGCAAGGGCGCGGGAGCTCGCCGGAATCGCCGAAGACGCACCCGGCGTGCTCATAAAGATAGCGCCGCCCAGGGGAGCTCGCCCGGCCCCTGGCGAGCCGGTCCGAGAGGCCGCGGACGCCGTGAGCCGCGCCGTCTCGGAGCTCTTGGTGGCCCGAGTGTGGGCTTCGGCGCCGTATGAGATCTCGGACGACTGATAGTATCTGCATGCGACACGCACGTAGGTTAAGGAGAGCGATGCGCGAGCCCGGACTGGCGGCGATTCTTGGCCTGATAAGCTCAGGCGTTGGACGGGTCTATAACGGGCGTATCCTGCTCGGCCTCTTGTGGCTCTTCATCACACCGGGCCTCTGGATCGGCACGGGCGGCTTGCCTGGAGAGGTTTGTGACATCATCTCGGCCTACATGGGCTACGCGTGCGCCGGCGACCTCCGCGTACGGCCCTGAAGCCGATGAGAAAAGGCGTAGATAAACGGGCGATGGCCGCACTCTCCGTCGGCCACCTTTTTACGGACGTGAACCAGGGGGCCGTGGCCGCCCTCATACCATTTCTCGTCGCGGAGAGGGGGCTCTCCCTGGCGGCGGCCGGCACGCTGGTCCTTGCGGCTACCCTTAGCTCCTCGATCGTGCAACCGCTCTTCGGTTTCTTTTCGGACCGGACGCCGCTGCCGGCGCTGATGCCGCTCGGCGTAATGGTCGGGGGAGCGGGGATAGCCCTCGTCGGTGTCGCCCCTAACTATCTCCTGATCCTCATCTGCACCGTGCTTTCGGGCCTCGGGGTGGCCGCGTTCCATCCCGAGGGTGCCCGGTTCGCCAGCTACGTCTCGGGTGCGAGACGTGCCCGCGGCATGAGCTTCTTCTCCGTTGGCGGCAATGCCGGTTTCGCGCTCGGGCCTGTGATCTCCACCCCGCTCGTCCTGGTCTTTGGCCTTCCGGGTACTCTGTTCCTCGCTCTACCCGCCCTGCTCATGGGCCTCGTGCTCTTCTACGAGTTGCCCCGTCTCCTCTCTTTCCGGCCTGAGGCGGCGGAGGCTACAGGCGAGGAAGGGGCCGAGGAGCTGGAGCACTGGGGACCGTTCGTTCGAATGGTCGGGGCCGTCGCCGCGCGCTCGTTCGTGTACTTTGGGCTCGTAACCTTCGTGGCCGAGTACTATATCCGTGTGTTCGAGACATCAGCGGCGCTCGCCAATACGGCCCTCAGCGTAATGCTCTTTGCCGGGGGAGTAGGGACCCTCCTTTTGGGCCCTCTTGCCGACCGCGTGGGGCGTCGCGCTGTGCTCGCGGGCTCGATGCTCGTTCTCTCGCCCTTGATCTACGCCTTCGCTTTCTCAGGGCCCTCGACGGGTATGATCTTGCTGGCCTTCGTTGGTGCCGCGACGATAGGTACCTTCGGGGTCACGGTGGTGATGGGGCAGGAGTACCTGCCCGGCAGGATCGGAACCGCCGCCGGCGTTACTCTAGGCTTCTCTATAGGCCTCGGGGGCGTGGGCGCACCCCTGTTCGGTGTCATAGCTGACAACTACGGCCTCCCCGCTATGATGCTCACACTCGCGACCCTGCCTGTTGTCGGGCTCGCTCTGGCCCTGAGCCTGCCACGACGGAGAGAGCCCTCACGCTCTGGTGCTTAGAGGAGGGGTGCTTCTGTGACAGAAGTACCGGCAGCCGTTGCAGTCTCGGATACCATAAACACCGTAAAGCGCCCCTGTCAGAGAAAGGCTCGTAACACCTCTTGAGGATCTTCTACTCTTTGGGTTGGCTGGTCTACCGCTACCGCTGGCTCGTCGTGCTCGTTTGGGGGGCGCTGCTTGTGAGCGGCTCCTTTTTCGCGCCGAACCTCTCCGACCGGCTCAAAGGTGGCGGCTTCGAGGGCGCGGACTCCGAGGCCGAGAGGGTTCAGGACATCATGTCCGAGGAGTTTGGCGTCTCGCCCTCGACCATTACTGTTGTCTTTGACGGCGATGGACTCTCTGCCGAGAGCGCGGAGTTTCAGGAGGCCCAAGACGCGGCGCTTGACGAGGTCCGCAAGCTCGATGAGGTTGGCAACGTGCTCTCCTACTCGGAGACAGACGATCCTCAATTTATTTCGGAGAGCGGAGAGAGGAGCTACGCGCTCATTAGCTTCGAGGTGCCCATAGATCAGGCGCAGGGCCTCGCGGACCAGGTGCGGGAGGCGGTACGCAGCGAGGAGCTTACGACCTACGTCACTGGCGCCCCCGCTATTTACCTCGACATCACGGAGGCGAGCAACGACGACGTCCGGCGTGCCGAGGAGTACGCCTTCCCGTTGGCGTTCGTGATCCTGATCCTCGCCTTTGGGAGCCTCGTAGCGGCGGGCGTTCCGGTCTTGATCGGAGGGGCGAGCGTCGTAGTTACCCTGGCCGCCCTGTACTTCGTAGCTGGCGTATACGATATGTCCGTCTTCGTCTTTACCATCTCCACTATGCTGGGCCTCGGTCTCGGGATAGACTACGCCCTCTTCGCCGTAAGCCGCTTCCGTGAGGAGCTGGAGCACTATCCGGTGTTGGAGGCGATTCCCCGCACCGTTGAGACCGCGGGGAGGAGTATCTTCTTCAGCGGCACCGCCGTCCTGATCGGCCTTACCGGACTACTGTTCTTTCCGTACATGTTTATGCGCTCAATCGGGGTGGCGGGAACCCTCGTGGTCTTTTTCTCCGTCGCCGCCGCCCTTACGTTACTTCCGGCGGTCCT
>JALZFP010000152.1 GCA_030861485.1 Actinomycetota bacterium
GATCGGAGAGATCCGGGGACATGCGGCTCCGGAGCTCAGACATCTCTCGTTCTATGGGTCCGGGTGCTCTCAAAGGAGCCCCGAGCAACGGTTGCTCCAGGGGCCGTTTCTGTTCCGCCTCCTGCTCCTGCTCTATCCTCTTCTGCTGCATCTCTACTACGGCCCTGCCCTGCGGCGTCAGCGCGAGCAGGGACAGCGCGATAAAGAGACCGTCAAACCCTAAAGTAAGAAGCCCCGCGATGTTGAACCACTGCCCCACGAACTCCGGGGCGTCGGGCAGCCCGATCGTGCGGCTCACCATAAACCCTACTAGAGCACCGCCGGCCACCAGGTCTCCGAGCAACCACGCCCACGTGCGTCCGCCCAGAAACAGGCTGGCCGCCACCACGAGCGATCCCAGAAAGTTAGCCACGAACGCCAGCCCCAGGTAGGTCGCGACCAGAAAGTGCTCGCCGCATATCAGTATGTGGGCGCCGCCGACGAAGAGGATCGCGTACGCCCCCGCCCACGCGAGGAGCCTTGTCGCAAAGTCCTCCGTCTCACTTCGCTCCTCAAACGTCGATCGTACTCGGGCCAGCATCTCCGTCTCCTACCGCTCCTCTCCCCTTGCGGAAGAGCGGCTCTTGAAAAGCCTGAAGAGGAACCAGAGGGAGGGTCCGAGGACGACGACGTAAAAGACGATAAGGATGGACATGGCTATCAGCACCGGCTCGGGGGAGGCGGCGTCTTGTATGGTGATGTCGGGGACGAGGAGGTAAGGGTACTGGGCGACGGCCCACGCGCAAAAGACCGCCACGACCTGCAGGATGGCGGCGGCCCGGGCGAGCGGGTAGCGCCGTAAAAAGAGCAAGACCAGAGAGGCGCCCAGGAACAGCGCCGCGATGGTCGTAAGCACGGAGGCGGGCCTTCCGGGAGCGAGTCCCTCCCACATGTGGGGCGCGTCGAGCCGGGTTATGGGTATGGCGATCACACCTAGGAGACCGACCACTATCCCGGCGATGATCCCGCGGACACGAAAATCCTCTTGCAAGCGTGGGTCTTCATCGGCAGCGTCGATGGTCAGGTAGATCGCCGAGAGATACGCGCAGGTCGCCACGCCGAGGAGGCCGACAATGATCGGGAAAGGGCCGATCCAGGGCTGGAAGTATCCGTCTATGGGGAGCTCGTTTTCGTTCAACCGGAGCCTCCCCGAGGCTATGGCCCCCGCAGCCGTACCCAGAAAGAAGGGCGTGATGATGCTCATGCTCCCGAAGATCTCCCCGAAGAACACGTAGGCTCTCGGCGCCTCCTCCTGGGCCTCTATGCGAAATGCCAGGAACGCCCCACGTAACAAGACGCCCGCAATAGCCAGGACGAAGGGGACAAAGAGCGCCGTCCCATAGGCCGCGAAGGCCGGAGCGAACGCGCTCCACAGGATCACGGCCGAGACCACCACCCAAAGCTCGTTCGCCTCCCAAAGCGGGCCTATCGCTCGCTCTATGAGCTGCTGCTGCTCCGTGGCCCGCTCTCCCCTGCGCGCCAAGAGCGACCACAATCCCGCGCCAAAATCCGCCCCCCCAGCCAGGGCAAAGAGGAGCACCGACACCCCCAGAGCACCGGCGAGGATCACGTCAAATGGCATAAGCGCCCTCCGACTCCTTCTCCTGGTCTTCTTCGAGCTCCTCTTCAGGCGGGGCGCCGCTGGCGATGCGCTTCAGCAGCCAGACGAGCGTCGCCGAGAGGAACACGTAGAGCGCCGCGAACCCGAAGAAGGCGGTTCCTATTCCCGGGGCCAGGGTAAAGCCTTCGTCTACCCGCATGATCCCCTGCGCGACCCAGGGCTGGCGGCCCTCTTCGGTTGTCCACCAACCCAGCTCAATAGCGAGGAAGCCCAGGAAACCGGCGAGGACTATCGCGGAGAGGAGCATCCTGTTCGTAGGAACACCGCGGGAGCGCCAGTAGAAGATCCAGAACACCGGTATGAGGGCGGCGAGGAAGAACCCAATCCCGCTCATCGCGTCGTAGGCCCACCAGACCACGCGGGGGTCTGGCCTCTCGTCCTCTGGGAACTCGTTGAGGCCAAGAACAGTAGCGTTGGGATCGTCATAGGAGAGGATCGAGAGGAGTTTGGGGATCGGGATGTCGTAGCGAACCTCCCCGGCTTCGACGTCGGGATAGCCGCCGATTGAGAGCGCCGCCCCTTCTTCGGTCTCGAAGAGCGGCTCTATGGCTGCAAGCTTGGCGGGCTCGTTCTGTGCGAGTTGTCGGGCAGTGTGGTCGCCGGAGAAGATCATGAGCGGCGCTGCTAAAGTCACGACTACCATCCCGAGGAAGAACCCTTTTTTGTGGTACTCGTCGCGCCTTCCACGCAGCATGCCGAAGGCGTAGACGGCGGCAAAGGCGAAACCCACCGCCTCGAAGGCGGCGACGCTCATGTGGCTCGTCATGGCGTACCAGGCGGGCGAGAACATCGCTGCGAGCACATCAACGTCGATCACCTCCCCGGCCTCGTTCAGGGTGAATCCAACCGGCGTGTGCATCCAGGAGTTGGCGAGGATCACCACGATCATCGAGGCGAAACCACCGATAAAGAGGGGGATAAGGCTGGCCCAGTGCACCCAGGGGCTGAGCAACTCCCTCCCAAAGAGGTAGACGCCCAGGAAGATCGCCTCCAGAAGGAAGAACATAACCTCGATGGAGAGGGGAACCCCAATCATAGGACCGGCAAAGTCCATGAAGCGCGGCCAGAAGAGTCCGAGCCCAAAGGTCAAGACCACACCGGAGACCGCCCCGATGGCGTAGGTGATGGCGAAGGCCGTGGTCCACTTTTTGTTTAGCGCCAGATAGACCGGGTTCTTTCTCCTGAGGTACAGGTACTGCGAGACGAGGAGCATAAACGGCACGACGACGCCCAAAGACGCGAACATTATGTGGAAAGACAACGACATACCGAAAACAGCCCGGGCGGCTACGAAGTTCTCAAGCATCTCTTCCTGCGATCCTCCTGAAAATTCGGCGGCGCCGTCTTAACCGACCCGACGTTCCCTGCGCCATTTACCCGGCTATCTTAGTTTTACTCGGTCTTGTGCTGCAGTGAAGGCGCGTACGCCGGTAAGCCGTTATAGCCCCCACGACCGGACCACGGCAACGATTGTGCTCTTGCTTGAGTAGCAGAGCGCGCGGTGGGGTATAGCGCCCGGGACGGCGGAACACGAGAAGAGACGAGGGGACAAGAGCAGTGGGCTTCATCAAGGTATCCAGTAGCCGCGGGGATTACGCGCTGATCAATCTGGCGCAGGTCTCCTGGGCGACGGTCGATATGAACGAAACGGGCGGGACGGGCAGGATAACGCTCCACATGGTCGACGGCGCAACCTTTCAGTTGCGGGACGTCGAGGCGGAATTTGCACTGGAGGGACTAAGGGCGGACCTGGGAGAGCTGCCCAGCGCCCCCGGCTTGCCAGGGGTAAGCCACCCCTCCCCCTGACACCGCCGACGGCACCTCTGGTCGGCGAAGCTCTAACGCGGTCGCTACACGTTTTGCTACATGCCAGGCGGGAACATTTTGCTGTCGAGCCAGCAGGTGGCGGCAGAGAGAAAGGAGACAAAAGACGTGATGGACAACGTGATCGGGGATGGAAGCGGCGAGAGGGCCACTGGCACCGCCAACACTATCTACGACCTCTCAAGCGTCCTCTTCCACGCCCTCGAAGATGGGGCCTCCTACGACATCTACATCGATAACGCCGAGCGCGAAAGCGACGAGGAGCTCCCGGAGTTTTTCCGGCGGGTCAGAGACGAGGATCGTAAGCGGGCCGACGAGGCCCAAAGACTCCTGGTCGAGCGCACGTCCACCACCAGCGCGGAGGGAACTACCGCGCCAGCGATGGGAGAGGCGTAGGGCGCCGCCACCTCCATGGCGAGAGGAGCGGCAGCCGGCGTCTCGCCGAGGACCGAACCCTCCAGCACTCCGCCAGGTACGGCGGAAGAGCTGCCGCCCACGAGGGCGGGGGAAACTTCGCCGTCGGGGGAAGGAATCTCACCAAGACCGGAGTCCTCCTTCGCCAGGGAAGGGATGGAAGGGATGCCGAGAGCATCGAGTATAGAAAAAGGGACCCTGTCGAGGAACGAAGGTACACCACCGCTAGAGCCGGGGAGGTCCGGCGACCTGCCGGGGACGGAGCCGATAAGGCAAGAAGACGCCTCGACGGCAAGAGCGGGAGAGGTACCGCCCCCGCCAGAAGAGGTGCCGCCGGAGAGAACGGGTGAGATCCCGACGGCGGAGGAGGTCCCACCCCCGAGGACGGAAGAGTTGCCGAGGGCGGAGGAGGTTTTATCCCGCACCCCCGCACAAGCACCACCCGGGAACGTGCAGAGAGAGCCATCACCCTGGCCTGCACCGTCGGATCGGGGAAGAGCCGAAGAGCGAGAGGAGAGAGGCTTGCTAGATAGGGCCGTGCGCTCAGGGCTCACAATGAGGAGCCGAGCAGAGAAGAATCTGAGGGCAGAGAATCGCGCGGGGACAAACCGCCGAGGGTACATTAGGCTGATTGGCGAGAAACGCCACCGCCTGTGCTATCTCCTCCGGACGAGCGAAGCGACCCATCAGGGTGCGGCCCCTTATGTCCTCGTCGGTGTAGCCGCCTCCGGCCTGGTCTTCTTCGTCCATCTCGGTCTCGATATATCCAAGGTTTTAAGCTGCGCTTTCATGCTCTGATGAACGAGGAGGCCGCCGAGCTGGAGCTAACGCTGATTTAGACGGGTTCGTATTCCTCGCTGGTCGTCATGTTTAGATTATTGTCGAGTGGCTGTTGCCTCTCATTCATTCTAGAGGCACGGCTAGCTGGCTAGTGCCGGTTCGATTGGCGCCGGCTCGACCTCCTGCACCAGCGCGGGTGATTCCGGCTCGACCGGCATCGGTTCGATTAGCACTGGCTCAGCTTCTTGTACTGGCTCAGCCGGTGCCGGCTCGACTGGTGCCGGCTCGTCTTGCTCCGTTTCGCTTTGGTTCTGCTCGACCTCCTGCGCTGTCTTAGTCTCATTTTCCGGCGGTTGTTCGGCCTCCTCACCTGGCTCGACCTTTATCAGCTCGGCCTGGACGATGAGCCTCTGGGTGTAGTCCGGGAGGGTACAGGTCTGGAGGGTGAGGATGCTCTTGTCTGGCGTAGTATCAGTGGGTCCCCAATCGTAGGGGTCGGTGACAAACTGCTCAAAGACCTCGTAGGTGTACTTCGTGCCGTCGGCGTCGGTCAGGGATACATCGTCGCCGTTCTCTAGAACGTCGAGGTCGTAGAAGACCAGAAAGCTCTTGGTACTCGGAAACCCCAGGCGATGCGCAAATATGTACACGTTGGCCCCCTCCTCCCAGGGGAAGCCACTGCTATCGAGGTGCGCGGCGCTGGTGTCTATGGCGGCTTCGTCGTCCCATGGGGAATCGTAGACGGGCAGGTCCTCCACCCGCGCCATCTTCGGGATGGTGAGCTTGAGCGTAGTGTCTTTGGGAGCGGAGGCGGCGAGCTCCTCACTCGTTGTGGCACTCTCCACCGCTCGTGGCACCAGCGGGTCCTCGCCAAGCACAAGCGCATACGCCACGAGGCAAAGACCGGCGACCACGAGTATCAGGGTGAACAGCCGGCGCGTGCGCCGCCTCCGGTAGCGGCGGTACTGCCTCCTCATTGAGTGTCGCCGGTATCGACGCGCCTGGTAGTTCTTCAATACGTTAACCTCCTCAGCATGGATCTCCTGCGATCCGCACTTGGGCCATAGCTTATCGTAAACAGGGTCCTAAGAACTCTTCGCCGATTGGATGCGAGCTTCCTTGAAGCCGCTGGGAACCCTTATAACAAGGTTACCCTAAGCCTGCGCCTATAGGTCCGGGTCTCCTTCTCTAGGGCTCCCAAAGTTAGCGCACGGGTGGACATCAAGCCTCCGGTGTGCCTGTTCGCAACTACAGCGCATAGCCCAGTACCAGCAAGACAAGCCCTGTCCATATATTCCCATAAACTAATAATGCCACGGAGAAGGGCACCAAGGTAATGAGCGCCACACCGTACCAGCGCGGCAACACCTTCGCTTGCAAGGTAGCGACACCGTAGAGCACAAACCCGACAAGCTTAACCAAGAGCCCCACTGGAGACACGAGCC
>JALZFP010000169.1 GCA_030861485.1 Actinomycetota bacterium
TGGGAAGACGACCTTCAGGGCGGAGCTTGTCGAGGTTGAGCTAGGGCCTAACGGCAAGGAGCAGGTGGAGTTCGTAATCCAACCGAATCCCGGAGAGCTGGAGCTGCCGGTCAGGCGCTACGCTTCAGGCGGGGAGCTCAGTCGTATCATGCTAGCTATCAGGCTCGCCCAGGAGCGGGCCGAGTCCGGCGCAACCTACGTCTTCGACGAGATCGACGCTGGGATAGGCGGTGAGACGGCGATAGCGGTCGGAGCGAAGCTCAGGGAGCTCGGGGAACGAAACCAGATTCTGACCATCACCCACCTGCCACAGATAGCCTCCGAAGCCTCATCACACTTAGTCGTCGTCAAGGCTGCCTCTGACGGGCGCACTATCACCAGAATCCGAAAGGTGAAAGGTGAGGAGCGCAGCCGCGAGCTAGCCCGAATGCTTTCTGGCAGAATCGACGAAGCTTCTTTAGCCCACGCCCGAGAACTCCTAGTGGGTGAGCGTTAACCTCTCCTTTGCCGATAACCCTTCGCAAGAATGACTTGAAGCCGAGCGATAAACCTTACCCTATTTTATTCTGAGCTCTGGGAGCGTATTATGCTCAAGTGATGCTGAGACGGCAATAGGGAGCAGAGTTTGGTGGAGCCGGTGACGGATACAAAGTACATCTTCGTGACGGGCGGGGTGGTTTCCTCCATCGGGAAGGGGACGAGCGCGGCGGCTTTGGGGATGCTGCTCAAGAGCCGAGGTTACAAGGTCGTGTTGCAAAAGTTCGACCCTTATATAAACGTGGACCCTGGCACCATGAACCCCTACCAGCACGGCGAGGTCTTTGTCACTGAGGATGGCGCCGAGACCGACCTAGACCTCGGCCACTACGAGCGGTTTCTGGACGAGAACCTGGGCAAGCTCTCCAACGTCACCACCGGGAGCGTCTATTGGGAGGTAATACAACGCGAGCGGCGGGGGGATTACCTCGGGGCAACCGTGCAGGTCATCCCGCACATAACGAACGAGATCAAGAACAGGATCGGGCGTCTGGGGCGGGACAAGGACATCGTTATAACCGAGATCGGGGGTACGGTCGGCGACATCGAGAGTCTGCCCTTCCTAGAGGCGATAAGGCAGTTCCGCAACGATGTCGGGCGGAAGAACGTCCTCTACGTCCACGTCTCCTACGTGCCGTACATCGAGGCGGCGGGGGAGCTGAAGAGCAAGCCGACCCAGCACTCGGTGCAGACCTTGAGGCAGATCGGTATCTCGCCGGACCTAATAATCTGCCGGGCCGACCGGCCGATAGACGAGGACGTTCGGCAGAAGATCTCGCTCTTCTCGGATACGGAGCCCGACTCGGTGATACCGGCCGAAAACGCCCCTACTCTTTACTCGATTCCCCTGACTCTCCACGAGGGCCGCCTGGACGAGTTGGTCCTGGAGAAGCTGGGGCTGCCCGCTCCGCCTCCGGAGCTCGCCAGTTGGCGCGCCCTGGTGGAGCGGATGCTCTCGGCCGAAGAAACCGTTAGGGTCGCCGTCGTAGGCAAGTACATCAAGCTACAGGACTCGTATCTCTCAGTTGTGGAGGCCCTAGGGCACGCAGGCGGGGAGCACGGCGTCAAGGTCGAGATCGACTGGATCGACGCCGAAGATCTCATAGATCCGGCGCTCACGAAAGAACGCTTGGCGACGGCGGACGGGGTCCTAGTCCTGCCGGGGTTCGGCGACCGTGGTACGGAGGGGAAGATAGAGGCGGCCCGGTACGCAAGGGAGTCGGGCACGCCGTACCTCGGGCTCTGTTTGGGGATGCAGATAGCCGTGGTCGAGTTCGCCCGACATTCGGTAGGCCTCACGAAAGCGAACTCTACCGAGTTCGACCCGGAGAGCCCGCACCCCGTAATAGATATCATGCCGGACCAGATCGGGGTGGAGAAAGGCGGCACGATGCGCCTCGGACGCTACCCGTGCCAGATCGTTCCGGGCACCTTAGCTTCTGAGGTCTATAGCGAGGAGCTCGTCTACGAGCGTCACCGCCACCGCTACGAGGTCAACAACGGCTACCGAGACGCCCTCTCGCAATCCGGGATGGTCTTCTCCGGCACCTCCCCCGATGGCCGCCTCGTGGAGATAGCTGAGCTCAAGGATCACCCGTTCTTTATCGGGAGCCAGTTCCACCCGGAGTTCAAGAGCCGTCCCTTGAGGCCTCACCCGCTCTTCCGGGGCTTCGTCAGGGCCTGCCGAAGCCGTAGAAAAACCGGCGAAGCAGGTACGGAGGCTCCCCGGGAGGCTTCGCCGGCCGGGGAGCGGACCATACTCTGAGGTCTCTGGGTTTCTCCTTAAATGTGCCGTTAGAGACCGGCAGGCACGTGCTCGCGCTGCTCCCCGAGGAGCGTGCGGGCAGGATCTCCACTAGTAACGCCGGGGCGATCTCCTTTCACGCCACGCTCTCCTGGCCTCCCGGCGAAGAGATGCCGGTTTGGTCTATCTTCGACGAACCCACGCCCGGTGTCAGATTCTACTCCCTCGTCCAGACGGATAACCTCGAGTCGGCAACCCGCGAGATCTCCTGCGAGATCCGCGCCCTGCACCCCGCGGAGCTAACCGGCGCTTTGGACGCGGTCCTGCGCTCCGTCACAGCGCACGCCGCCCTCTCCGAGGCAGTTCTCACGACCCGCGCGGTGCGCCTCGCTCAACCGTCGGAGGTACACCCTATGCTCGCAGAAGCGCTGGCACGACAGGTCTCGGACTTTGGCCTGCGCGTAAGCTCGGGACCCTCCTGGGTGCCAGCCCCCGGCGCCGACATCTCGGTCGGGACTCGGGGCTCGGGAGAGATGTTAAAACGATTTCTCCTGTCGCACTCCGACTGGTGGCGGATGCGGTTAGATCGCCAGCCTCCTATCAGGGTAACCTTTCAGAGGCAATGCGCGGCGGACACTTAGAAAGGGATTCGTGAGGACCGGACTGGTGCGCGAGTTGACTGCTGGGGAGAACCGGGTCGCCCTCACTACGCACGCGGTGTACGAGCTTACGCGGGCCGGGCACCGGGTCTTTGTCGAGGCTGGGGCTGGGGAGGGGGCGGCTCTCACGGACGAGGAGTACAGGGCGGCCGGGGCCAGGCTCCTCGCGGAGGCTGCATTTGTCTGGCGCGACTCCGAACTCGTCGCCAAGGTTTTCGGTCCCCTCCCCGAGGAGTACGACTATCTGAGGGAGGGATTAATCGTCCTTGCCTTTCTCTCTCTGACGGTAAACCGGGACCTGCTACGCGTCCTCCTGGATTCCCGGTGCGCTGCGTTCTCGATGGAGACCGTGCGGGACGAGGAGGACGCTCTCCCTATCCTGACACCGATGAGCGAGATCGCCGGCCGCCTCGTCCCCCAGATCGGAGCCCACTACCTCGGGCGTCCCGCTGGGGGACGTGGCATCCTCCTAGGTGGCGCGGCGGGCGTCAGTCCGGGCCGCGTGGTCATTTTGGGGGCGGGTATCGTCGGCTCGAATGCCGCCCGTGTGGCTAGCGGGCTCGGAGCGGAGGTCTTCGTCATAGACCGAGACCTCGAACGGCTCCGGCGCCTGGAGGCCATGCGCTTCGGCGGGGTAATTACGCTGGTGGCGAGCAGCTTGGGTATCAGCGAGATCGTCCCTTGGGCGGATCTCCTCATCAGCGCCATCCAGGTTGTCGGCTCAAAGACTCCACACCTCGTGGATCGGGCCTCTGTGGAGGAGATGAAGGAGGGAAGCGTGATCGTGGATGTGGACGTGGACCAGGGCGGCTCGGTCGAGACCAGCAGGCCCACCACCCTTGAGGAGCCCGTCTTCGTCGAAGCGGGCATAACTCACTACTGTGTCAAGAATATCCCCGCCTCGGTCCCCGTAACCTCCGCGAGGGCCCTCTCCAACGCCCTCCTTCCCTACGTCCAGACAATGGCGAGTTATGGGCTAGTAGACGCCCTGAACTTTGACGTTGGTCTCAGCCGAGGAGCAGCCGTGATCGAGGGTCGTACGGTTAGTGAGACCCTCGCCCGGGCGTGCGCGATGGACTATCATCCCCTTCAGTCCGTACTACCTCTGCATGAGGAGGCCCGGTGAACCCGGAAGGCGCAGAGCCCCAAGGACGTGCTCTGGCGGCCTTTACCGTCGAGCTCGAGGTGTACTCCGGCCCGTATGAGGGACTTTTAGCCCTGATCCTCAAGGAGGAGCTGGAGATCTTCGAGGTGCCTCTGCGCGAACTGGTGGCCCTGTACCGAGGCTTCTGCTCCCCGCACGGACAAACAAAAGAGACCCTCGACGCCCTGGAACGCGATACCGACTTCGTCGACTCCGCAACCTCCCTCGTCCTGATGAAAGGCCGCGCCTTGGACCCAGCTCTGGGGGCGGAAGAGGAAGAGGACGATGAGGAGATTTCCCCGCAGGAGCTCGAAGAACGCCTCGTCGCCTACCTGAAGGTTCGGCGCGGCGCCGAGGCACTAATGCAGCGGTTCGCGGAGAACGCCGGCTTCTACCCATCCGGCCACTCCCTGCGTCCACGCTCGGGCCGTCTCCGGCTGAACCAAAAAAAGCTCGCGGCGGCGGCCCGGCGAGCATTCTTGCGGACGGCCGAGCCCGAAGTCGAGCATCTCGGCCCGATCACGGTCACCGTACAGGAGCTTGCGGCCATGATCCGAACCTCTCTCTCCTATGGACC
>JALZFP010000177.1 GCA_030861485.1 Actinomycetota bacterium
CCCTAGTAATCGCGCTGCTGTTGATGGGCATTGCGACGACGCTCGTGGGCCTTTTGCCGACCTACTCCACCATAGGGATCTGGGCTGCGGTAGCGCTCTTTGTATTGCGCATCTGTCAGGGTCTCGCCGTAGGTGGGCAGTGGGGCGGTGCGATGCTATTGGCGACGGAGTACGCTCCACCTGACAAGCGGGGCTTCTACGGAAGCTTCGCCCAGGTGGGAGTCCCCGTCGGGCTCGTTCTTGGAAACGCGTTCTTCCTCATACTTACGGCGGTAATGTCTCCGGAAGCGTTCGAGGTCTGGGGCTGGCGCATACCGTTCCTGGCAAGCATCGTCCTCATCGGGCTGGCAATGTACATCCAGCTCAGGCTCGAGGACACCCCGGCGTTCAGGCGCCTACAAGAGCGGCAGCAGGAGGCTCAGGAGGAGGGTGATGGAGCCCAGCAACGCTCGCCCGTTTTGCAGGTAATCCGCGAGCACCCTAAACAGATACTGCTCGCCGCAGGCGCGTTCTTCGTCGTCAACGGGGCGTTCTACGTCCTGATTACCGGTATGCTGGACTACGGCACCAGGGATCTGGGCCTGTCGAGGAGTGCGATGCTGACGGCCGTTTTGATCTCCAGCGTCGCCCAGATCGTTATGCTCCCGGCCTGGTCCCTACTCTCCGACCGCCTCGGGCGGCGTCCTGTTTACCTTGCCGGAGCGGTACTGTTAGGCCTGTGGGCCTTCCCCCTGTTCTGGCTTGTGGATACGCGTAATATCGTGCTGATCACCGTGGCGCTCCTCCTCGGGCAGCTCTTCCTTAGCATGATGTACGGGCCACAGGCGGCGCTCTTCTCGGAGATGTTCAGTCGGCAGGTGCGGTATTCTGGGGCTTCCATAGGCTATCAGCTCGCGGCGGTCTTCGCGGGCGGTCTCGCGCCGATCATCATGGTCTGGCTGTTGGACACCACGGGCACCTCATTCTCGGTCTCCCTCTACATATTCGCGATGGCGGCCCTCACCTTCTTCTCCGTGTACCTGGTCACGGAGACCTACGAAGGTGAGATGGCCGAGGACGTGGCGGAAGAGGAGGGAGCCGCTGCGAAATAGTAAGACCACGCGACCGGCTCTAGAAAACCGGTTTCTGTGGTAGAGACACGAAAGCCCTGTGGCAGCTCGGTGCGGGTAGGCTTTTGCTACGCGACGTGGCCAACGAAAGGAGGAGCATGAACGAGAGGCGCTTCGAGTTCTGGCCAAAGCGGATGCCTCGCACCCTGACGCTGCCCGAAACTAGCGTCTCGCACAACCTGAAGGTCTCGGCGGAGCGCTACCCCGAGAAGCCGGCCATCGTCTACTACGGGATCAACATCTCCTACCGCAAGCTTATGGAGGAGGTCGAGAGACTAGCGGGCTACCTGCAAAGGGACCTCGGGGTCGAGAAGGGCGACCGGGTGATCCTGTACATGCAGAACAGCCCCCAGTTCGCCGTCGCCTACTACGCCATCTTGCAGCTCGGGGCGGTGGTCGTGCCGGTGAACCCGATGCTCGTGACCGAGGAGCTGGGGCACTACTTCGAGGACTCCGGGGCGGCGCTCGCCATCTGCGGTGGGGAGCTCTACCCTCAGCTCTCGCCGCTCCTGGGTGAGGGCGGCTTCGAGCGCGTCATCGTCGCCACCTACTCGGACTACCTGAAAGGGGAGACCGATCTCGCCCTGCCGGACGCGGTCTCGGCGCCACGGGGGGAGCTCGAGAACGAGAGGGCCATCCCCTGGCACGCGGCGCTCGCGGCTGGACATTCGCCGGAGAAGGTATCCGTCGGCGCCGACGACACGGCCTGCCTTCCGTACACCTCCGGGACCACGGGGAAGCCAAAGGGATGCGTCCACACGCACCGCACCCTGAACGCCAACCTTATCGGGGCCGCCGTGTGGAACGGCATGACCGTGGACAGCGTCGGCTTGAGCACGCTGCCCCTGTTCCACGTCACCGGCATGGAGCACAGCATGAACGCCCCGATCTTCGCGGGCGCCACGACGGTGCTCATGACCCGCTGGGACAGGGAGCTCGCGGTGGAGCTGATCGAACGTTACCAGATCACCCACTGGACGAACATCTCGACGATGGTTGTGGACCTGCTCTCGAACCCGGAGATAGAAGATCACGACCTCTCCTCGCTGCAGCTCGTCGGCGGCGGTGGGGCGCCCTTGCCGGAAGCGGTCGGCGAGAAGCTCGAAGCCCTAACGGGTATCCGCTACGTAGAGGGCTACGGGCTCTCGGAGACCATCGCCCAGACGCACATGAACCCGCCCGACCGCCCCAAACTCCAGTGCCTCGGCATCCCCTCGTTCGACGTGGACTCGCGCGTGGTTAACCCGGAGACTCTGGAGGAGGTGGGTCCCGGCGAGGAGGGTGAGATCGTCTCCTCGGGACCGCAGGTGATGAAGGGCTACTGGAAACGCCCCGAGGCCGACGAGGAGACCTTCTTCGAGCGCGCCGGCAGGCGTTTCTTAAGGACCGGCGACATCGGAACGGTGGACGAAGAGGGCTACTTCTTCATGGTGGACCGCCTCAAGCGCATGATCAACGTGAGCGGCTACAACGTCTGGCCGGCGGAGGTCGAGAGCACCCTCTACCAGCACCCGGCCATCCAGGAAGCGGTGGTCATCAGCATCCCCGACGAGCGTAGCGGCGAGGCCGCCAAAGCGATGGTCGTGTTGCGCGAGGAGGAGAAGGGCGAGGTCTCGGAGGAGGACATCGTCGAGTGGGCCAGGGGCAAGATGGCGGCCTACAAGTGCCCGCGGCAGGTGGAGTTCATAGATGAGCTGCCCAAGAGCGGGTCCGGCAAGATCCTCTGGCGTGTCCTCCAGGAGAGGGAGCAGGAGAAGATAGCGAAGGCGGAGAGGTAGGAACTGCTCTCGCTCCTACGCCAAAGAGGCGAGCATCCTTTAAACTGAATGCGGCCGCTGGAAGCACCGGAAAGGGGAGCACGCATGGTGAATGAAGGAACGGCGCGGGCCGTCACTCAGAGACCAGAGAAGGAGGCGAGATGACCACCACCACCCGGGCCGGTTCTTCCAGGGCGGGGTCCCCCGAGCCGCGCGACTTTATGAACCTCGACGTCCTGCTCTCGGATGAGGAGCGCGCGACGCGCGAGGAGATCCGCTCGTTCGTCGGGGAGAGGATAAAGCCGAACGTCGCGCAGTGGTGGGAGGAGGCGGTCTTTCCCAGGGAGATCGTGCCGGAGATGGGCGAGAAGGGCCTGCTTGGCATGCACCTCTCCGGGTACGGCTGTGCCGGCAAGAGCGCCGTCGAGTACGGCCTCGCCTGCATGGAGCTCGAGGCCGGCGACTCGGGTCTCAGGACCTTCGTCAGCGTGCAGGGCTCGCTCGCGATGAGCGCCATCCACAAGTTCGGCTCCGAGGAGCAGAAGAACGAGTGGCTCCCCAGAATGGCCAAAGGTGAGGCGATAGGCTGCTTCGGCCTCACCGAGCCCGAGGCGGGGAGCGATCCGGCCAGCATGAAGACCTTCGCCCGCAAGGAGGGCTCGGAGTGGGTCTTGAACGGCCGGAAGCGTTGGATCGGGATGGGAACCATAGCCGACGTGGCAGTCGTGTGGGCCCAGACCGATGACGGCATTCGCGGCTTCCTCGTGCCCACGGCGACTCAAGGGTTCTCCGCCAGAGACATAACGGGCAAGCTTTCGATGCGCGCCTCGATCCAGTGCGAACTCTTCCTCGAAGAGGTCCGGCTCCCCGAAGGGGCGATGCTCCCCGAGGCCGAAGGGCTCAAGGGCCCCTTCGCCTGCCTCAACGAGGCGCGATACGGGATCGTCTGGGGCGCGATGGGGGCCGCGAGGGACTGTTTTGAGTGCGCCCTGGAGTACTCGAAGGGGCGCGAGCAGTTCGGCAAGCCGGTTGCCGGTTTCCAGCTCACGCAAAAAAAGCTCGTGGACATGATGGTGGAGATAAACAAGGGCACGCTGCTTGC
Source organism: Actinomycetota bacterium (assembly GCA_030861485.1). GTDB lineage: Bacteria > Actinomycetota > Rubrobacteria > Rubrobacterales > Rubrobacteraceae > Rubrobacter_F. Next base: position 3,969 of record JALZFP010000177.1, read on the forward strand.
GCTGCACATCGGACGGATGAAGGACGAGGGCACCCTGCGCCCCGAGCAGGTATCCGTCGGCAAGCTGAACAACGTTCGGGAGGCCATAGAGATAGCGCGGGAGGCGCGCACCATCCTGGGCGGGAACGGCGTTACGCTCGACTACCCCGTTATACGCCACGCCAACAACCTGGAGAGCGTCCTGACCTACGAGGGCACCAACGAGGTGCACACCCTGATCCTGGGCAACGCCCTGACCGGCGTGCCGGCCTTCCGTTAACGAGGGGATTGGTACGTGGAGGTCGAGAGGGTGGCCGTCATTGGGGCGGGAACCATGGGGCGGGGCATCGTTCACGCCGCTGCATTGGGCGGTTTTCGGGTGACCCTGCAGGACGTGGACTCCGGGGTGCTGGAGGGGGCGCTGGAGGGGATCCAAAAAGAGATGCAAAAGGCGGTCGAGAGGGACAGGATCGGCGAGGGTGAGATGCGCGAAGGCCTGGAGCGCATCTCCCCTACCGAGAGCCTCGAGGAGGCCGTGAAAGAGGCCGACCTCGTTATAGAGGCCGTCCCCGAGGAGATGGAGCTGAAGCTGGAGATCTTCGGCCGGCTCGACAAGCTGTGCCCAGAGCGCGCCGTGCTCGCCACCAACACCTCGACGATGAGCCCGACGGAGATAGCCGCCGCGACGAGCCGCCCCGAACGCTGCATCGCCATGCACTTTTTCAATCCGGCACACAAGATGAAGCTCGTCGAGCTCGTTCGGGGCCTGGAAACCGCCGACGAGACGGTAGAGGCGGCACGCGACGTCGCGGAGCGGATGGGCAAGGAGACCGTCGAGGTCGAGGAGTTCCCAGGATTTGTGACGAGCCGGATCAACTGCTTGGTGGGCAACGAGGCGATGAACATGCTGGTCGAGGGCGTGGCGAGCGCCCCGGACATAGACAAAGCCCTGAGGCTTGGCCTGGGCTACCCGATGGGTCCTCTGGAGCTCGCCGACCTCGTGGGGTTGGACGCCCGTCTCAGGAACCTGGAGCATCTCCACCAGACCCTGGGCGAGAAGTACCGCCCCTCTCCGCTCCTGTACAAGCTAGTCGCGGCCGGGCATTACGGCAGGAAGTCGGGCCGCGGCATCTACGAGTACGACGAAGACGGCAACACCGTCCGCTAGGGGAGGAGCGCGTCTTGGAAGAGTACGAGACGATCGTTGCGTCGGTCGAGGAGGGGGTCGGCAGGATCACCATAAACCGCCCCGACTCCCGCAACTCCCTGAACACCCAGGTCCTGGGCGACATCCGGCAGGCTCTGGCCGAGTTCCGGCACGACGAGAGCGTAAACGTGGTCGTCTTTACCGGCGCCGGGGACAGGGCGTTCGCGGCCGGGGCGGACATCAACGAGTTGAGGGAGAGGACGATGCTCGATGCCCTCGCCTCGGTCATGCAGGCCGTCTACGACGAGGTGGAGGCTTTCGAGAAGCCGACCGTAGCCGCGGTCAACGGCTACGCTCTGGGCGGCGGCTGCGAGCTGGCGATGGCCTGTGACATCAGGATCGCCTCTGAGAACGCGCGGTTTGGGCAGCCGGAGGTCGCGCTCGCCATCTTGCCAGGGGCGGGCGGGACGCAGCGGCTAGCCCGCCTCATCGGCAAGGGCCGGGCGCTGGAGATGATCATGACGGGCCGCTTGATGGACGCGCAGGAGGCGCTCTCCGCCGGGCTCGTCTCGAAGGTCGTCCCGCAGGAGGACCTGATGGAGGCGGTTGGAGAGACAGTTGAGCAGTTGCTCGCCAAGGGCCCGCTCGCGGTGCGGCTGGCGAAACTCGCGGTGCAAGCCGGCTACGAGACAGATCAGAGGACGGGGCTCCTGATCGAACGCCTCGCCCAGGCCGTCCTGTTCACCAGCGAGGACAAGCGGGAGGGTACGAGCGCGTTCCTGGAGAAGCGCGAGCCGGAGTTCGGGGGGAGGTAGAAGATGGCCGGGCGTAGGTGGCGTGGGTGAGACGGGCGTCCCGCTGTAATACCTCGTGTGGGAAGCGGAGATCACCCAACTGAGTTTCCAGTACAGGAGGAGGATTGTCTATGATGCACAGGATAAGCCGGGTCGCGGTCTTGGGCGCGGGGACGATGGGTGCAGCCATAGCGGCGCACTGTGCGAACGCAGGCCTGGAGGTTGACCTGCTCGATATCGCGCCGGACGAGCCGGAAGAGGACAAGAACGAGATCGTCCGAGCCGGCTTTGAGCGGATGAAGAACGCCAGGCCCGCCGCACTTATGAGCCGGAGCGTCGCCGAGAGGATGCGCATCGGCAACTTCGAGGACGACCTGCAGCGCGTTGCGGAGGCTGATTGGATCCTGGAGGCCATCGTCGAGAAGCTCGGGCCCAAGCAGGAGCTCATGGCGCGGGTGGAGGAGCTCGCCAAAGACGACGCCATCATCTCGTCGAACACCTCCGGCATCCCGCTCCACAACGTCGCCGAAGACCGCTCAGATAACTTTAAGAGGCGCTTTCTGGGGACACACTTCTTTAACCCGCCGCGCTACCTGAAGCTACTGGAGATCATACCGACAAAAGAGACAGACCCCGAGATCGTCGAGGAGGTCAGGGCCTTTGGGGAGCGGGTCCTGGGCAAGGGCGGTGTTATGGCCAAGGATACCCCGAACTTTATCGGCAACCGCCTCGGGTCCTTTTCGATGATGAACGCCATCCGCTACGCCTTCGAGAACGGCTACGGCATCGAGGAGGTAGACGCCATAACGGGTCCGCTCATCGGCCGCCCCAAGACGGCGACCTTCCGCCTCCAGGATCAGGTCGGCCTCGACATCGCCATAGGGGTGGCGGAGAACCTCTACGAGCTGGTCCCGGAGGACGAGTCGCGCGAGCAACTCAAAGCCCCCGAGAAGCTAAAAGAGATGCAGGAGCAGAACCTTCTCGGCCTCAAGAGCGGCGCCGGTTTCTACAAGCGCGACAGGCGTGGCGGCCAGACGGTCTTCGACGTTCTGAACCTGGAGACCTTCGAGCACGAGCCGGCCGAGAATCCCGACATACCGCTCGTCAAAGAGGCGCAGGAGCAAGGCGACCTCGGGGCACGGTTGCGCTACCTCGTGGGGCGGGCCGAGGAGGACCGGCACGCCCGGTTCTTGCGGGACACGATGCTGCCAGACCTCGCCTACGCCTCACGCCGACTGCCGGAGATCTCCGACACCTTAGAGAACGCGGACCACGCGATGGAGTGGGGCTACGGCCACGAGGCCGGCCCGTTCAGGATGTGGGACCTATTGGGCGTGCGCGAGACCGTCGAGCAGATGGAGTCTCTGGACATCAAGGTCGCCGACTGGGTCAAGGAGATGCTCGAAGGCGGCAACGAGAGCTTCTACAAAAAGGACGGGACCAGCGAGCTCCAGTTCAGCCCGGTAAAGATGGAGTACGAACCGGTGCGCGAGGACCCGATGCAGCTCTCGCTAAACAGGTTGCGCGAGGAGGAAGGGGAGATCTCGCGCAACGACTCGGCGAGTCTGCTGGATCTGGGCGACGGCATACTTTGTTTCGAGATCCACTCAAAGGGCAACTCGGTGAACGAGGCCGTCGTGGAGATGGGCAACGAGGCTCTTAGGCGGCTGGAAGAGGAGGACGAGTGGCTGGGGCTCGTGATCGGCAACGAGGGCGGGAACTTCTGCGTCGGGGCGGACCTGGGGGAGATGGCCGAAGAGGCACAGAACGGGGATCTGGACCGGATCGGTGAGGCGGTGGATGCTTTACAGAACCTCCTCATGGGCTTCCGCTTCGCCTCGAAACCGGTCGTGGCGGCGCCGCACGGGCAAACTTTAGGGGCCGGGGCGGAGATCTGCCTGCACGCCGACCGCGTCTGCGCCGCTGGCGAGACGTACATGGGGCTCGTCGAGACCGGCGTTGGGCTCATCCCCACGGGCGGCGGCACGAAGGAGCTGGTCCGCAGGCTCGTCTCGCCCCCGATGCATGCCCGGGCACCTTCGCTGCCCTACGTGCAAGATGCCTTCGAGAAGATAGCGATGGCAAAGGTCTCGGGGAGCGCCCTCGAAGCCAAGGAGATGGGCTTTCTAAAGGAGGAGGACCGGGTGGTGATGAACGGAGATCACCTCATACACGCCGCCAAACGCGAGGCCCTGGAGCTCGCCGACGGCTACGCCCCGCCCCCCCGCGACAAGTCCATCTACGCGGCCGGGACTGTGACCCGGGGCGCCCTGGAGGTCGGGGCTATCAAGCCCATGGTGTGGGGCCGCTACGCCAGCGAGTACGACGGCGAGATCGCGAGCCACCTTGCCCGCGTCCTGACCGGCGGGGACCTCTCCGTGCCCCAGTGGGTGCCCGAAGAGCATATACTCAGCCTCGAAAAAGAGGCGTTCCTAGATCTTCTAAAGAACGAGAAGACCATGGAGCGTATCGAGGCTATGCTCGAAACTGGCAAACCCCTACGCAACTAAGAAAGGTTGTTTTTGCGATGAAAGAAGCCGTAATCGTCTCGGGGGCGAGGACCGCCGTCGGGCGCGCCCCCAAGGGCACCCTCCGGGGAACGCACCCGGCGGACATGACCGCCGCCTGTATAACGGAGGCTCTGGAGCGGGCGAACGGGCTCGACCCCGCCGACGTCGAGGACGTTATCATCGGGTGCGCGATGCCCGAGGGCACCCAGGGCTACAACATCAGCCGGCAGTCGCTCTTGCGGGCCGGGCTGCCGGAAAGCGTTCCGGGGCAGACCGTCAACCGGTTCTGCTCCTCCGGCCTGCAGACTATCGCTGCTGCGGCCGAGAGGATTATGGCCGGCTACGCGACCACCATCGTCTCGGGCGGTGTTGAGCACATGTCCACCACCCTGGAGATGCCGAACTTCTCACCGAACCCCACGCTCGTGGAGACCAACCCCGCCGTCTACATGGGCATGGGCCTCACCGCGGAGGAGGTTGCAAACGAGTTCGACGTCTCCCGAGAGGACCAGGACGAGTTCGCCCTGAGGAGCCACGATCTGGCGAGGGAGGCCGTAGAGTCCGGGCGCTTCGACGAGGAGATCGTGCCGATAGACGTAAAGCTCGACTGGGTGGACGAGAATGGCGAGCCGCAACATATGGAGACCACGTTCCAGAGGGACGAGGGACCGCGTGACACCTCGCAGGAGAAGCTCGCCAAGCTACCCACCGTTTTCCGGCAGGACGGTACCGTTACCGCCGGCAACTCCTCCCAGAGGAGCGACGGGGCGGCGGCGGTCGTGGTGATGGAGCGCGAGGAGGCCGAGAGTCGCGGCCTCGAGCCGCTCGCCCGTTTCGTCGGTTTTGCCGTCGGTGGGGTAAGGCCAGAGGTCATGGGCATCGGGCCTACGGTTGCCATCCCCAAGGTGCTGGAGCTCACCGGGCTGAGCCTCGAAGACATAGACCTCATCGAGTTCAACGAGGCGTTTGCGGCGCAGGCCCTGGCCGTGATCCGGGAGGTCGGCCTCGACCTGGAGAAGACGAACGTGAACGGCGGAGCTATAGCCCTCGGACACCCGATGGGCGCCACGGGCACCAAGCTCACCGTCCAGCTCATGAGCGAGATGAAGCGCCGGGGCTCGAAGTACGGCATGGTCACCATGTGCATCGGCGGCGGCATGGGCGCCGCGGGTATCTTCGAGAACCTGCAAAATTAGCCGTCAGCTTTCGGCTGTCAGCGGTCAGCTTCTCCGGCTGGCCGCTGGCTCTTTCGGAGGGTTCGTGGCAGAGGGAACTTCGTGAACGGATTCGAGTGGAACCACCAGTACCTCGACGCCAACAGCCTCAGGATCCACTATGTCCGCCACGGCGAGGGCCTGCCCCTGGTGCTATTGCACGGCTGGCCCGAGTTCTGGCTTACGTGGCGCAAGAACATCCCGCCGCTTGCCGAGGGCTTTGACGTGGTTGCGCCGGACCTGCGCGGGTTCGGCGACAGCGACAAACCCGCGCTTCCCGATCCCCCGGGCGATCTCCTCAAAGACTACGTAGAGGACCTGCGTGGGCTCGCGGACGCTCTAGGCTTCGAGAGGTTCGGGATTGTGAGCCACGACGTGGGCGCCTATGTGGCGCAGGCTTTTGCGCGGGGTTATCCGGAGCGCCTTTCGGGGCTTTTCTTCTTCAACTGCCCGTATCCGGGGATCGGGGAGCGCTGGGCGGAGGCGGACCACGTAAACGAGATCTGGTACCAGTCCTTTAACCAGCAGCCTTGGGCCGCATCCCTGGTCGGCGAGAACCACAAGACCTGCGAGACCTACATCCGCCACTTCCTCGACCACTGGTCTTACAAGCCCGATCTTTTTGACGATGACCTCGACCTTTGGGTGGAGAACTTCATGAAACCGGGCAACCTCCAGGGAGGGTTCAACTGGTATGCGAGCACAAACGAGGGCCGGATAAAGCAGATCCGACACGGTGCGCCGGAGCTTCCGAAGGTCGAGACCCCGACGCGCGTCCTGTGGGGAGAGAGCGACAGCGTGCTCAAGGTGGAGTGGGCCGACCGGCTCGGGGACTACTTCGCAAACGTCGACTTCTCGCCGGCGCAGGGGGCCGGGCACTTCGTTCACTACGAAAGGCCTGAGCTGGCCAACGAGGAGATCTCCGGCTTCTTCGGGGCGCTCCGGTGAGCGTACACCCCTCGGAGCTGGGAACGCAGCCCGTCGGGGAGGCAGCGGAGGTCGCGGAGGGGGTTTACCAGTTGAAGGTGCCGGTTCCCTTCCCCCTCGGGTTCGTCTCCGCGTACCTCGTCGCGGGGGACGATGGCTGGACCATCATAGACACCGGCTTTAATTATCCCGAGGGGCGGGAGGTCTGGGAGAAGGGGGCCCGACAGGTCGGGCTGGACCTCGACCAGGACGTGGAGAGCATTGTCGTCACCCACTTTCACCCCGACCACCTGGGGCTCGCTCGCTGGCTCCAGAAGCGTTCCGGGGCGCCGGTGCGCTTGCTGGAGGGTGAGATCCGCCACTCCCACGAGGTCTGGGACGACCCCGACCACGCCTCGTTCGCGGAGCACCTGGTCGGGGGCGGTATGGAGCGGACGCCCGCCGAGAGGGCCGCGGCGCAGATGCGGGCGAAGTTATCGCTTCCGGGAGAGATGCTCTCGCTGCGAGAGGGGGAGAAGATAGAGGTCGGCGCCGGGGCGATCCGCGTCCTCCACGCCCCCGGACACGCGGACTACCAGATCATTCTGCACGACGAGGGACGAAAGATGCTCTTCGCCGCCGATCACGTCATGCTCGGGATCACGCCGAATATCGGGCTCTGGCCCGACACCAAAGGGCGCCCGCTCGCCCGCTACCTGGAGAGCCTGTCGAGTCTGCGAGGGCTCGACGCGGACCTCGTCCTCCCCGGCCATGGTCCCCTCTTCCACAACTTCGACGGGCGGGTCGACGAGCTCCTCATTCACCACGAGGAGCGCCTCGACCTTATGCAACGCGCCCTGGGCGACGAGCCGCGCACCCCGTTCGCCGTTTCGCGCGAGGTCTTCCGCTACACCCTCTCGCTCTACGAGAGGTGTTTCGCTCTGGCAGAGACCCTGGCGCACCTAGATCACCTCGCCCTGACAGGCCGGGCAAGGCGTATCGAGGACGGTGCCGTTGCCTTCCGGAAGGCGTAGCCTGGCCGGGCGACGCCTGTCGCCCTTGCCCGGCTCGGTGCCTCTCTGCTTCAAATCTACCGCTAACGGCTAACTTCAGAATACTTCTCCTCTGACCCTATCTGACAAGGAGTGGAAACGGAACTTTCGAACAACAGAAGCCGTAAGAAAAGCAGCCGCGCGGTACTCGGAGTAGGAGACGCCGGGCCGCTACGCTCGGGGGGCTTGGATTACCCATATTAAGTACTGGACAAAACCGTGCTACTGACTATAGGAGCAGGAACGTCAGGAGCGTCAGGTACGCGGTCGCGGCCAGCGCCATGACGAGGCTGAACCCCCAGTTGCGTTTCGGTCCTACCTCCAAGGGGTGCAACCTCGTAAGGCGGGCGAGCATCGTTACCGAGTTGGAGAAGGGGGTGAGCAAGAGGGCTACCTGGGAGCCTAGCAAGATCGCGATGGCCCACAATGCCGGGGCTGGTCCGCCACCCAGAGGAAACGCGGTATTTATGAGGAGGACCAGCGGTATCACGTGTATCCCGCCGACGAAACCTAACGCCACCACGAGCGCCAGCGCCGGCGCCACGAGGACCGGAGGCAGGGCGGAGAACAGATTCCCGACCGGCGCCAGCGCACCCAGCGCTTCGAGCGAGAGCACGAGCACCCCCGCCGACCCGAAGAGGGCAAACTCTGCGTGCGACTCGGCCAGCGTCTCACGCGACTCCGTTGTGAGCCTGCCCAGGGGCGAGGTCCGGCGCAGAGCCGCGGCTGCGAGTACCGAGATCAGTGCTACGATCGCCGATACCGTTACCGAGATAACGGCCGTCAGCGAGAGCCCGGGAAAGAGCGCGTTCGCGAGCGCGACCGCCGCGACGAGTAGCACGGGGTAGAGGAGCACGGCCGCGGCCCCGCGGTCCAACGGGGTTTCGGAGACCTCTTCGACCTCGTACCTCTCCCTCTGGGCGGAGAGGAGCGTGGCGAAGAGACCCAGGGCCACGAACGGGAGCGAGACCGCGAGCAGTCCCCCGTAGGAGACGCCGGTCAGCGTGATGGTGGTAACGGTAAGCACGTTCAGGTTGGTCCACATGGGGGCGAACGAGAAGGTTCGGCCCGCCCAAACCAGGGCTTCGATCCGCCCGCGCGGGGCGGCGCGGCGCAGGATCACGTCTATCAGCACGAACGAGCCGACGTCGAGGACCGCCCCGAGCAGGTGCCCCAGGGCACCGGAGGTCGTCCCCACCCCCACGCCCCTCTTTGTCATCGCCGCCATTAGCGCCCGGATCTGGGCCTCGTACCTCTCCGCCCGGATGGGATACCCGGCGACGCTCAAGACAAGGAGCACCGCGATTATGTTGAAGTAGATGGGGAGCCCGTCGAAGAAAGTGCCCGTGTCGAACCGTCCCGAGAAGAGCAGCGCCCCCAACATGAGAAACGCCACGAGCGCCAGCGCCTTGTGGAACGTGCTCGACCAGGGCAACGAGATCGCGTAGAGCAACCCCCCCGTTCCCAGAAAAACTGCCGTGGCCGGGGAGGCGGGAAAGAAGGCCGCGGCTACGTAAGCGGCCAGAAACACCGCGCCGAGCACCGGCCGCAGACGGTCGAACTGCTCCTTTGCTTTCCTGGCCCTTGCCACCAGCCTCCAAACGGGATGATGCTTGAAGGGCAGATTCTAGACCACGGACATCCACCTCACCTGGCTGTTGTAGAAGACACGGGGCGGTAGAGCTTCGGGCTATATAATCGGCTGGTCTTTGCGAGCCAGGCACGCTTTGGAGGTGCGGTGCCCCGTCGAACTCCGATCAGCACGTTCGGAGAACCTGTCGAACCGGAGGGCGGAACAAAACATTTCCTGGTCCGGTCTCTGGTAGCTCTCGCCGCCGTTTTGGTCGTCTCGGTCGGGTGCGGTGGTGGGGAGAGCCAGTCGTCGAACGAGCCGTCGGAGGCGGAGGACACCGCCTCTCAGACCGAGCTGGCCGAGAGCGAAACACCCGCTCCAGAGGACACGCAGGCCCCGCAACCGGGAGGTTCGGCGGAGGCCGGCCCGGTCGAGGTAGAGACGACGGTGGTGGCCGCGGGCTTGGAAGCGCCTTGGGATCTAGTGTTCACCCCGGATGGCGAGGCACTGGTTAGCGAGCGTGACAGCTCGCGGCTCCTGTCAATCGATTCTTCGGGCAACGTCGAGGAGTTGCAACGGCTGCCCGAGAACGGCACCGGAGAGGGTGGTCTGCTGGGGATCGCGCTCTCTCCCAACTACGAGAGCGACGGGTACATCTACGCGTACTACACGACGGATACCGATAATCGCGTAACGCGCTTTCGGCTGGGCGAGGACCCCGAGCCGATCCTGACCGGCATCCCCGTCTTGACCTACCACAATGGGGGCCGTATCGCCTTCGGCCCCGACGGCAACCTGTACGTGGGCACGGGCGACGCGGGCGATACCTCCAACTCTCAGGACCTGAACTCTCTGGGGGGCAAGATCCTGCGTGTAACACCGGACGGCGATGTTCCCGCGGACAACCCGTTCTCGAACAGCCCCATCTACTCCTACGGTCACCGCAACGTGCAGGGCTTGGCGTGGGACGAGGGCGGCCAACTCTACGCCACCGAGTTTGGCCAGAACCGCTACGACGAGGTGAACCGTATCCAGCCTGGTGGCAACTACGGCTGGCCGGCGGTCGAGGGCGAGGGCGGCTTCTTCGCCTCCGGGGAGTACATAGACCCCATCGCCACCTGGGCTACCAGCGAGGCCTCCCCGAGCGGCGCCGCGATCCTCAAGAACGGTGCGATCCCGCAGTGGGAGGGCAGCTTCTTTATGGCGGCCCTGCGCGGCCAGCGTCTCTACCGGCTCGCTCTGGACCCCAGCGGGACCGTTACCGAACAGGAGGAACTGCTCTCGGGACAGGCCGGGCGTCTGCGCCACGTCGTCCAGGCCCCCGACGGATCGCTGTGGGTCCTCACGAGCAACCGCGACGGCCGCGGCACCCCCATCGCCACCGACGACCGCATCCTGCGGCTCGCACCCGCGAACAGCTAGGAAGTCTTCGCCTAAGGACGACGAATAGGGATCAACCGTTTGCCGGCTCTACAGTAGCCGACATCGACCCTTTGCAGCGCGGGATCAGCGGGTCGGGTCCGAAGGCGTGGATCTGATCGCGCTTCAGTTCGGCGTGCTCCAGGTGCGTGGTGGCGACGACGACCCGTCCGGTGGTGTGTACCTTTATCGCCATCTGGTAGCCCTTTTCCGGCGGGTGTCCGAAGATTTTGTTCAGCATCCGGATTACGTACTCGAAGCTGTGATCGTTGTCGTCGAGCAGAACAACATTGTAGGGTGGTAGCCCCTCCGTCTTCTGCTCTTTTTTCTCCTGGGGCCGCGTGGTGGTGCTTGTGGTGGTGCTCGTCATCGTTCAGTCTCTTTGCTCCCGGAGCCGGGGATCTCTCCGCTACCTGTCCTTCCACTCCGGCTTGCGCTTCTCCAGAAAGGCGCAGATGCCCTCCTGGGCGTCGGCAAAGGTGGCGTTAAAGGACATGACCTCCTTGGTGTAGGAGTAGGCCTGCTCGGTTGGCATCTGTAGTTGCCGGTAGAAGGCCCCTTTGCCAACACCGACGACGAGCGGGCTGGCCTCGGCTATCTTCTCGGCGAGAGCGTGGGTCTCGGCCTCTAGCTCCTCTACAGGTACCACCTTGTTTACGAGCCCTTCTGCCAGGGCCTCTTCGGCGGAGATGAACTCACCAGTAAGGAGCATCTCCATAGCTTTTTTCTGGCCTACCGCACGGCTCAGGGCGACCATCGGGGTGGAGCAGAAGAGGCCTATCCTCACGCCGGGGGTGGCGAAGCGGGCGTCTTCGGAGGCGACGACGAGGTCGCAGGTGGCAGCGAGCTGGCATCCGGCGGCGGTAGCGACGCCGTGGACCTGGGCAATGACGGGCTGCGGGAGGGACTGGATCGTCTCCATGAGCTCGCAGCAGACATCGAAGAGGCGCCGGTAGAACTCGGGGTCTCGCCCAACCATCTCGGAGAGGTCGTGACCGGCGCAGAATGCCGGACCGTTGCCCCGCAGGACGACGACCGAAGATTCGCGGGCTTCGCCTATCGCCTTCAGGCAGCTTATCAGCTCTCGCATGTGGTCTAGGGAGAGGGCGTTGCGTTTCTTCGGGCGGTTCATGCTGACGAGGGCGACGGTATCGTCGCCCTCGTAGAGGACGTGCTCGTAGGTCTGTTGTTCGGCTTCGATCATGGTGTTCCTCCTTCGCTAGTGCTCGCGGACCTCGACGAGTTCGGTGCGACCGCCGATCTCTACGGTCCCGTCGGGCTGCGGGTCGGCGAAGATCAGGGAACCCTTACCTTGACGTATTATGATCGTGCGCGCCAGACGGGCGGCCAACCGGACGGCGTGAGCCCCGGTCGCTTCGTCCTCGTCTATGCCCGACCGTATCGGGAACACCCGGGCGCGCACGTATCCGGCTCTCTCGTCTTCCCAGGCCCACACCCCCGCGAGGTCTTGGCCGTTGGGCGGGCCCGCGAGCGCCTCTACTTCGGCGGGGGAGGCGAGCTCGATGTGCTCGTAAGGCGGTGCCCACTCGGGCCTCCCGGAGATAAAGGTGACACCGCCCTCTATCCTGACGGGAACCTCGCCGGCCGGCGGACGCAGCGTCGGAACGTCCAAGCCTTCGCTCGTCAGGAGCCAGGCTGTACCGACCAGGGGGTGGCCGGCGAACGGGAGCTCCTCCTTCGGCGTAAAGATGCGCAGCCTGCCCTGCTCGGGATCTTCTACGAACACCGTCTCGGAGAAGCCGAGGTCCGCCGCGATCCCCTGGCGCTCGCCTTCCGCCACCTGCGCGCCGTCGAGGAAGACGCCCAGAGGGTTGCCGCCGGCGCCCCCGTCGCCGACGAACACCCGGAGCACGTGCAGCCTCGGCACGCCCGGAGGCTCCTCAGCCGCCGACCTTACTGTCGTGACCCTCCCACTCCTTATCGCGCAGGACGTACTTCTGGACCTTGCCGGTCGACGTCTTGGGGAGCTCGCCGAACTCGACGGCCGCCGGGGCCTTGAAGCGGGCGATCCGCTCCTTGACGAACTCTATTAGCTCCTCTTCGGTTGGCTCCTCGTCGCCTTTGAGGGTGACAAAGGCCTTGGGGCGCTCACCCCACTGCTCGTCCGGCATGGCGGTGACGGCGACCTCCATTACCGCCGGGTGCTCGGCGAGGGTTTGCTCTATCTCTATGGAGGAGATGTTCTCGCCGCCGGAGATAATAATATCCTTGTCGCGATCCTTTATCTCGACGTAGCCATCAGGGTGCCACACGGCCATGTCCTCGGAGTGGAACCAGCCGCCCTTAAACGACTCCTCCGTCTCCTCCTCGTTGTCGAGGTAGCCCATCATGACCATGTTGCCGCGCATGATGATCTCGCCTATCGTCTCACCGTCGCGCGGCACGTCGTTCATGTCCTCGTCCACAACCCTTACCAGGTCCGCGGTGCAGAAAGCCTGGCCCTGGCGCGCCAGGAGCTTCGCGTGCTCCTGGGGCTCCAGCTCCTCCCACTCCCTGCGCGGGGCGCTAGTGGTTATGGGCCCGTACGTCTCGGTCAGGCCATAGAGGTGTATCGGGCGGATGTTCAGGTCGAGGAGCTGCTGGAGCAGGGCGGGGGAGGGCACGTAGCCGGCGATTGCCGCGGTGACCTGTTGGTCCAGCTCACGGCCGCTCTCGCTGTTGGCGAGCGGTATCTGGACGGTGGGCGCCGCGCAGTAGTGGGTTATGCGCTCGGTCTCGAAGAGGTCCCAGATCTTGTCCGGCTCGACCTTCCTCAAGCAAACGTGTGTGCCTGCAACGGCCGTGACCGCCCAGGGATAGGTCCAGCCGTTGCAGTGGAACATCGGCAGCGTCCACAGGTATCTAGTCTCGTAGTTCATCTGCGTCTCGATGACGTTGCCCAGAGCGCTGATGTAAGCGTTGCGGTGGTTGTACATCACGCCCTTTGGCTGCCCCGTCGTCCCGGAGGTGTAGTTTACTGAGATCATCTCCTCCTCGTCCTCCAGGACGCTCTCCACCGGGTCCGGCGACCCCTCCGCTATGTAGTCCTCGTACGGGTCACCCTCCTCACCCGTGTCGTCGATGCGCACGACCTCGACGCTCTCGTCTATGCCCTCCAAGAGGTCTTCGAGCTCGTGGTCCACAAAGACCATCCTGGACTTGGAGTGCTCGACGATGTACTCCACCTCGTTCTTCCCCAGGCGGGTATTTATGGCGACCATGACCAGACCCGCGGCGGGTATTGCGAAGGTTCCTTCGAGCATCGGGGGGATGTTCGGGCAGAGGAAGGCTATCCTGTCACCCTTCTGGAATCCCTCGTCCTTGAGGCGCGAGGCTAGGCGGTTGACCCGCTCCTCGAACTCCCTGTAGGTGTAGCGCCGGTCGCCGTAGACGACGGCCTCCTTATCGGGAAACATGTAGGCGCTGCGCTTGAGGAAGCTCACCGGCGTGAGCTCCGTACGGTAGACTTTCTCGTTCATACAGAGATCCCTTTCCTCCGAGGTTTTACCGTAAACTACCATAGTATAATTCTTATCCTTTCTTGGCCGCTACCGCACGAAGCCTGCGGGGTTAGATAGTCTTGCGCCACAGGAAAAGAGGCGCAGGACGTTCGTGGGAGGGTTAGAGGAGCGTGTGAAAGATGGGAAATTAATATAAAGTGCCACCGGCCGGTAGCAGCTACTCCAGAGAGTAACCGGGCTTCTTGTGCCGGTAGCCAACAGGAAAGTGAGAGCTGGCCGCCGGTCAAGGACGGGCCTGAGAAGCGCGTAGAGGAGTTGGTGTCCGATAGGGCTTACAAGATTATCGTCACGCCGGTACGCGTCTGACATGGATTGGAGCGCGAAACCGCACCAGCACCGGCCGCTTTTGAGCGGCTTGGCCATCGTCGTCTACCTCGCCTGCGTCAAGTTTCTGGTGCACATGCTCACGGCCGGGAACTACGGATTTTACAGGGACGAGCTCTACTTCATCGCCGCCGGGGAACACCTGGACCTCGGCTACGTGGATTTCCCACCCCTGGTGGCCTTTGTCTCCGCCGTCGCCCGTTTCTTGTTTGGCGATTCCCCGGCCGCGCTGCACTTCTTCCCAGCACTGGCCAGCGCCGGGGTGGTTGTGCTGACGGGGTTGATGGCCCGCGAGCTCGGCGGGGGGCGGTTCGCCCAGGTACTTGCGGCCCTGGCGAGCCTTATAGCGCCGGGCATCTTGGCCTTCGGTACCTGGCTCTCCATGGACGCCTTCGACCAGCTTTTCTGGGCCCTGGCCGCGTACGTTCTGCTCCTGATCTTGAAGCGGGACCAGCCCGGCCTCTGGCTCGCCTTTGGACTGGTGGCGGGCCTGGGGCTACTGGCAAAGGTCACCATGCTCTTCTTCGGTTTCGCTGTCTTCGTCGCGCTGCTGCTCACGCCCGCCCGGAGGCACCTGCTGAGCAAGTGGCCCTGGATCGGGGGCGTGGTGGCGTTCGCGTTTCTGACCCCATACGTCTACTGGCAGGTCCAGAACGGCTGGCCCACCCTCGAGTTCTGGACGAACTACGGCGATAAGATAGACCCGGACTCGATTGTGGAGTTTCTCTTCGAGCAGGTGATGACCATGCATCCGGCAACGTTGCTGGTCTGGCCCGCGGGGCTGTACTACTACCTGCTCACCAAGGGTGGGAAGCCCTACCAGGCGTTTGGTTGGATCTACGTGGTCCTCTTTACGCTGTTCGCCATCTGGAACGCGAAGGCCTACTTCCTCTCCCCGGCCTACCCCATACTCTTCGCCGCTGGGGCGCTCTTGGTAGAGCGCTTTATCCGGTGGCGCGAGTGGCTCTGGTTGAAGCCCGTGTCCGTGTCCTTTCTGCTGATCACTGGGGCGATAGTGGCCCCAATTGCGGTGGTGCCGGTGCTGCCCCTCGATGCTTTAGCCAAGATCACAGGGCCTATTGGAGGGAACGCCGGGTTGGAGTCCGAGGCCCGCGAAGCGGCGGAGATACCGCAGCCATTCGCCTTTAGGAAGGGTTGGGAGGAGATGGTCGGGACCGTCGCCGGGGTCCACCACGCGCTCCCCCAGGAGGAACGGGAGAAGAGCTGCATTTTGGCCGGTGACTTTGGCGAGGCCGGAGCCCTCGACCTCTTCGGACCGAGGTACGGGCTACCACAGGTTATCAGCGGGCACAACAGCTACTACCTCTGGGGACCGGGAGAGTGCACGGGGGAGGTTGTGATCTCCGTGGGCGTCCCGCTTGAGAGGCTCCAGGAGGTCTTCGGCAGCGTCGAGCAGGCGGGCACCGTCGAGTGCGAGTACTGCATGCCAAAGGAGGACAACCTGCCGGTCTACGTCGCCCGGGACTCGAAGCTCCCCTTCGAGGAAGCCTGGCCGCAGTTCAAGCAGTACAACTAGACACTCACCCCTGATCCGAGCGTCTTGGAGGCCTCGTTTTGGGGGCCGCCCGACACAGTGGATTGCGCGGAGTTCTCCCGTTTTGCGCGAAAGCCTAGGGTCTCTGTATGATACAGCCAACGGGGAAAGTAAAAGAGGCAAACGCGAGGGAGGAGTCCTGGCTATGGAGGTGCTCAAGAACTTCGTTGGGGGCGGGCCGGTTGCCGTGGAGGCAGGGGAAGAGCTAGAGGTGCCGGACCCGGCGACGGGGGAGCTCTTGGGCCGGGTACCGCTCTCGGGGGCGGAAGACGTAGATCGGGCGGTGCAGGTTGCCGCCAGGGCTTTCGAGGAGTGGCGTGAGGAGCCGGTGACGCGCAGGGCGAGGCGAATGTTCAAGCTGCAGGTCTTGCTGGAGGAGCACCTGGAGGAGCTCGCCGAGCTTTGCACCCGCGAGAACGGCAAGCACGTCGACGAGTCGAAGGGTGAGATCTGGCGCGGCATAGAGGTTGTCGAGCTCGCGGCTTCAATGACGACGCTGATGAAGGGGGAGACCCTCGACGGGGTGAGCCCCGGTGTGGACGTCGCCCTACACAGGGAGCCTCTGGGGGTGGTCGCCGGCGTGACCCCGTTCAACTTCCCCATGATGATCCCGCTGTGGTTCGCTCCTCTGGCTATCGCGACCGGCAACGCCTTTATCCTCAAACCCTCCCAGCGCACGCCGCTCTCGGCCATGCGCCTGGCGGACCTCTTCTCCGAGGCCGGCTTCCCAGACGGGGTCTTCAACGTGGTGCACGGGGCCAGAGAGACGGTGGAGGCCCTTATAGACCATCCACAGGTCGAGGCCATTTCCTCCGTCGGCGGCTCCGAGGCGGCACGGAACATCTACAAGCGGGCGGCCGAGCGGGGCAAGAGGGTGCAGGCTCTCGGAGGCGCCAAGAACCACATCGTGGTCATGCCCGACGCGGACCTTGAAGCCGCGGCCCAGGGCGTGTTCTCCTCGGCCTTCTCCAACGGCGGGCAGCGGTGTCTGGCGGGCAGCGTCGGCGTCGCGGTGGGCGGTATCGGGGATGAGCTGGTCGAGAGGTTGGCTAAGGTAGCGGGTGAGGCCCAAATCGGGTCTGGCCTGAACCGGGAGATGGACTCCGGTACCGGCCTGACCCCGGTGACCAGCGCCGAGGCCAAAGAGAAGATCTCCGGCTGGATCTCACGGGGCGAAGAGGAGGGGGCGCGCCTCGTCGTAGACGGCAGAGCCTACGAAGAGGACGAGGGCTTCTTTTTGGGCCCCACCATCTTCGACCGCGTGACCCCGGAGATGGAGATAGCCCGCGAGGAGATCTTCGGCCCCGTCTTGGCCGTCGAGCGTATGGAGGATCTCGACGAGGCCATACGGACCATCAACGAGTCCAGGTACGGCAACGCGGCGGCCATCTTTACCAGGGATGGCGCTGCTGCGAGGAAGTTCAGGAGGGAGGTCGAGTGCGGCATGATCGGGATAAACATAAGCGTGCCCGCGCCGGTGGCCTTCTTCCCGTTCACCGGCTGGAAGGACTCTTTCTTCGGGGATCTGCACGCCACCGGGCGCGACGGCGTTGAGTTCTACACCGAGCGAAAAGTGGTTATCGAGCGGTGGCCGAAAGCGTGACTCTGGGCGCCTGGTACCTGACGTTAGAAGCGTCCGTGGGGTGCGAGGAGATATAGTAGGAGAGATGAGGTAGCTGTGGATGACCGCGTACGTGTCGGCCTGGTGGGGCTGGGGCGGATGGGACGTTTTCACGCCGCCAATTTGGCCGGGCGCATCCCCCTGGCGGATCTGGTACGGATCGTCGACGCCGACGAAGGTATCGCTCGCGACGTCTCCGAGCGGGTTAGGGGGGTTGAGTGGTCCACCGACTACGCCGACCTGTTGGAAGATCCCGAGATAGAGGCCGTCGTTATCGCGAGCCCCACGCCGCTGCACGCCGACATGATCGGGGCGGCGGCCGAGGCAGGTAAGCACGTCTTCTGCGAGAAGCCCATCTCCCTTGAGTTGGAGAGCACCTATGAGGCCATCGAGGCCGCGCGCGAGGCCGGGATAAAGCTGCAGGTCGGCTTCCACAGGCGCTTCGACCCCGACTACCGGAGGGCGTGGGAGAAGATTGGGGCGGGCGAGGTCGGGGAGGTGTACCTGTTTCGCACCTCTTTGCGGGACATGCAGGCGCCCGGCTTCGACTACATAAAGGGGTCCGGAGGGCTCTTCGCCGACGTTACCCTGCACGACTTCGACGCGGCCCGCTGGCTTATCGGCGAGATCGAGGAGGTAACCGCGTTCGGGGCGGCGCTCTCGGATCCCGGGTTTGAGGAGGTAGGCGACCTCGATAACGCCATCGTCACCCTCCGCTTCGCCCAAGGAGCATTGGGCGTGATAGACAACAGCCGCGTCGCCGGCTACGGCTACGAGTGCTCCAGCGAGATCATGGGCTCGAAGGCCACGCTGAGGGTCGACAACCACAGGCGAGCCTCGGTGGAGACGCTCACCCCCGACAGCGCGCACCAAGACTACGTATCCGACTTCGTCGAACGCTTCGCCGATGCTTACGCGGCGGGGTTGGAATCCTTCGCTCGGGCGGTGCGCGAAGACCGAGACCCTGAGGTGAGCGGCGCCGACGCCGCTGCGGCGTTCGTCCTGGCAAAGGCCGCCGAGTACTCGCACCGCGAGGGAAGGACCGTACGACTGTCGAACGAGACAAAGGACGGCGAGGTCTTCTACAAAGAGGTCAGCTAGGTTGGTAACGGGAGCGGAGGTGGATCCCGACCGTGTGGCCCGGGTGCATCGTAGAACAGGCCACCACGGACCGGGCAAAGAAGACGAGCTCGTCACGAGGAGTGACTGGTGAACCAGGAAGTACGCATCGCGGGCGCCCCCATATCGTGGGGGATCAACGAGGTAGAGGGGTGGGGCTACCAGATGGGTGCCCAACGGGTGCTCGACGAGGCGGTCTCCCTCGGCCTGCCAGCGATAGAGTCGGGCCCCGAGGGTTTCTTGCCCAAAGACCCCGTCAAGGCTTCGCGCGTGCTGGGGGAGCATGGTCTGCACTTGGTGGGAGGGTTCGTCCCGGTCGTGCTGCACCGCGCGGAGGCACGCGAGGAGGGCCTTGCTTCGGTTGAAAGGCAGGCCGAGTTCTTCGCTGCCACCGGAGCGGATGTCCTGATCCTGGCGGCTGACATTGAAGGGGAGGGCTACGAGGAGAACGTCGAGCTCGACGATGCCGGGTGGGAGGAGTTGTTTGAGGGCCTCTCTCTGGCGGAGGAGATCGGGGCCCGTCACGGCCTCGCCGTTGCGATGCACCCCCACTTTGGGACCGCGATCGAGCGCCCGCACCACGTGCGGCGCTTTCTGAAAGGCTGCGAGACGGGCCTCTGCCTCGACACCGGCCACCTCATGGTCGGGGGGGATGACCCGGTGGAGGTCGCCCAGCTTGCCGCCGAAAGAGTCCGCATCGTGCATCTAAAGGACGTAGACCGGTCTCTTGCGGGGGAAGTTGCGGAGGGGAAGGTCGGCTTCGAGGAGGCCGTGCGCCGGGGCGTCTTCAGGCCCTTGGGCGAGGGGGACGTGGACACGGAGCGCGTGATCGGGGTGCTGGAGGAGTCGGGGTACGGGGGGTGGTACGTGCTGGAGCAGGACATCATGCTCGGCGGCGAGCCTGAGAGGGGCAGAGGGCCTGTTGAGGACGTGCGCAAGAGCCTGGAT
This sequence comes from Actinomycetota bacterium, assembly GCA_030861485.1. Taxonomy (GTDB): domain Bacteria; phylum Actinomycetota; class Rubrobacteria; order Rubrobacterales; family Rubrobacteraceae; genus Rubrobacter_F. Next base: position 23,651 of record JALZFP010000177.1, read on the forward strand.
TTTGTGCGCGGCGTGCTCCAGAGGCGAAAGGGGACCTAGATGGCGGACCTCGAGGTCATCACGATGGGTCGGGTCAGCGTAGACCTGTACCCCGAGCAGATCGGGGTTCCGCTTGCGGAGGTGAAGACCTTCTCCAAGTCGCTCGGCGGGAGTGCCACGAACGTGGCGGTCGCGGCTGCCCGGTTGGGCCACCGGTCTGCGGTGATAACCAGCGTGGGCGACGACGGTTTCGGACTGTATGTGCGGGCTGCGCTGGAGGGGTTCGGGGTGGATGCTCGTTTCGTGGGCACCGACCCCGTGCTCCGTACCCCCCTCGCGTTTTGCGAGATCTTCCCGCCCGACGACTTCCCCCTCCTCTTCTACCGGGAGCCGAAGGCGCCCGACTCGAACATCGGGCCCGAAGAGCTGGACCTGGAGGAGATCTCGTCGGTGCCGCTCTTCTGGGTCACGGGCACGGGTCTCTCCGAAGAGCCGAGCCGGGGCGCGACGCTCGAAGCTCTGGGGGCGCGTTCAGGGGGGATCACGGTTATCGACCTTGACTACCGGCCGATGCTCTGGGAGTCGAGGGAGGAGACGGAGCGCTGGTACCGTGAGGCGTTAAAGCACGCCACGGTGGCGGTCGGCAACCAGGAGGAGGTCGAGGTGGCGGTCGGGACCGGCGACCCTCACGAGGCCTCCGCGGCGCTACTGGATCTCGGCCTGGACCTGGCGGTTGTGAAACGGGGGCCGGAGGGGGTTCTCGCCCGGACGGAAGAGGGCGTAGCGGAGGCTCCCCCTATCGAGGTAGAGATCGTCAACGGCCTCGGCGCGGGCGACGCGTTCGGGGGCGCCCTGTGCCACGGGCTGCTACTCGGATGGGACCCCGAGAGGACCATCCGGTTCGCGAACGCTGCCGGGGCGATCGTTGCCTCCCGCCTGGCGTGCGCCGACGACATGCCGACCGCGCGAGAGGTCGAGGAGCTTTTGGAGGGGTCCGCCGGTGCCTAAGGGGTCTAGAGAGTACTTCGGCGGCGGGGCAGATTCGAGATGCGGGATGGAGGTGCGATAGGGTATGGGCACGGTGCGGTTGACGGCGGCCCAGGCGTTGGTAAGGTTCCTGGCGAATCAGTATGTGGAGCGCGACGGTGTGGAGCACCGCTTTTTCCAGGGGTGCTTTGGCATCTTCGGGCACGGTAACGTCGCGGGCCTGGGCCAGGCGCTGCAGCAGTATGAGGACGAGCTCACCTACTACCTGGCACGCAACGAGCAGGGGATGGTGCACACCGCCGTGGGGTTCGCCAAGATGAAGAACCGCCTCTCGACCCTCGCGTGTACCTCCTCCATCGGCCCCGGAGCCACGAACATGCTCACCGGCGCGGCGTTGGCCACGATAAACCGGCTCCCTGTGCTTCTCCTGCCGGGCGACATCTTCGCCTCGCGCGGCCCAGACCCCGTTTTGCAGCAGCTGGAGGCCCCGCACGACGGCTCCCTCTCGGTCAACGACTGCTTCCGGCCCGTCTGCAGGTACTGGGACAGGATCGTCCGCCCCGAGCAGCTCATGCCCGCCGCACTCTCGGCCATGCGCGTCCTGACCAACCAGGCGGAGACGGGGGCGGTGACCCTGGCGATGCCCCAGGACGTTCAGGCCGAGGCCCATGACTTCCCGGAGGAGTTCCTTGGGAAGCGGGTGTGGCGCATAGGGCGCCCGCTCCCCGACTCCGAGGCCCTCGAAGAGGCCGCGGCCCTCATCCGCGGGGCCCAACGCCCGCTGGTGGTCGCCGGGGGCGGTGTGATCTACTCCGAGGCCACCGAAGCTCTGAAAGAGTTCGCCGAATCCACCGGCATCCCCGTCGCCGAGACGCAGGCGGGCAAGGGCTCACTGCCCTACGATCACCCGTCGTGCCTGGGCGCGGTGGGGGTTACGGGCGCGCGCGGCGCGAACCGCGTCGCCAAGGAGGCGGACGTCGTGATAGGTATCGGCACCCGCTGGAGCGACTTCACGACCGCCTCGAAGACCGCATTCCAGCATTCGCAGGTGCGTTTCGTAAACATCAACGTAGCAGACTTCGACGCTGCCAAGCACGCGGGGCTCTCGCTTGTGGGTGACGCGCGGGCGACGCTCGAAGCCCTCTCCGGGGCG
>JALZFP010000236.1 GCA_030861485.1 Actinomycetota bacterium
CAGGTGGAACCGCGTTCGATTTCCTCGGGTGGCAGATACGTCGAGCGGAACGCTTCGGTTAGACCGTACATCAAATAAATCTTCGTGCCCGCGGGTTCGAGGAGGCGCCGCATCTCGTCGAGGTTCGCCTGCGGGATGCGGCCGCCTGTGTTGGCGAGGTAGCGAAGGTGTGTGAGCGGCTCCTCCTCAAGGGTCTTCGCACCGCGTAAGAGGAGCGCCCATAGCGGCGGCACCCCGGTAACGCCCGTGATCCGGTGCCGCCTGAGCCCCTTCAAGAGGTCCCCCGGCAGCCGCGAACGCTGCAACACCAGCGTGGCCCCCGCCCGCAGGGAGGTAGTGAACTGGCTCATGCCGGCGTCGAAGTTGAGGGGGAGCGCCGAGAGGATGCGATCCTCGGGCGTGTTCTCCAGATACGTCGAGACAATCTGGGCTCCCACCACGATGTTGCGCTGGCTGGTCGCAACACCCTTGGGCATCCCGGTCGAGCCGGAGGTGTACAGGATCGTCCCTAGATCCACCTCCGAAACCTGCCTCGTCTCTTTGGGGGTATCCCCCGAGGAGAGCGCCTGCGTGACGTCTACGAGGGAGCCCGCAGCCTCCGGCGAGGGCTCTTCGCCCTTGAAGAATGCTGTCCCGGCGATGGTCCCCGGCTCCAGCTCCTCCAGCTTGCCCGAGTCCCCGATCAGGGCGCGTATGTCGCAGTCGTCGGCGATGTACCGGACCTGGGGGGCCTTGAAGAGGGGGTTGATGTTCACGTAGGCGGCTCCGGCCATGGAGGCCGCGAGCATCGCCACGATGGCCTCCCAGGTCTTCTCCAGGAGGATGCCGACCCGATCGCCCTTCCTTACCCCCACATCTTGAAGCGCCGCGCAGAGAGAGGCGCTCTGGCGCGCCAGGTCCTCGTAGGTGTACTCCGCGCTGCCGTCGACGATAGCTACGTGGGCGGGGTCGCACTCCACGGAGTTGTGGAGCAGGTCATGAAGGGTGAATTCCGGGCGCTTCACTTTAGGTCAGCTTGCCTGCCACCAGCCCGGCGATGGCGTTAACGGAGCCGAAGTTCTCCTCGTCCAGCTCCTCGTCCTCAACCATGATGCCAAACCTCTCCTCCAGGAACATGACGAGCTCCACCGTCTGCAGAGACGTGAGAACGCCGTTCTCGATGATCGGCTCGTCTTCGGGGATGTCGCGCCCCCCCGTTACATTATCGCGGAGCCACCCGCGTATCTCGGGAACTACCTGTTCTGTACCGACGGCCACAGCCAATACCTCCTATCCGACTCTAACTTAACTTGACCCAGAAGGTCGCCTCTCCATCGCCGATGCTGTACGACCAGTTGGTGATGTGGCGGGCCATCTTGTGCCTACCTGGGTCCGCGAACTTCACCAGCAGCCTGTTGCGCCTCCCCTTGCTGCGGGGTAAGAAACCAAAGCGCAACAGGTCGCCCGACTGGGGCGAGGTGGGCGACTCAAGGTACCGGTACCTGACGAGGGGCACCCCGGCCTTCCTGAAAAAGCGCACCGCCTCGCCGAGCAGCGCCCGTATCACGTCGCGGCGTCCTGGAAGCGCCACGAGATCGAGTACGTAAGCGTCCCGGAAACCGTCCTGGTTCTCCACGGTCACCCCGAGCACGGCGTACCCGAGAAGGCTCTCCCCATCCTTTACGCCGAGGATGGTTACGGGCGTCTGGGGAGATTCGGGTCCATAGCGCCAGCGCAGGAATGCTGAATCCTTCTCCGGTACGCAGGGCACCTGAGCGGCGATCTTCTCAAATAGCTCGTCAAACGACCCGTCGAACCCTTCGAGCAGCTTCACCCGCGACCTGTCCCCGAAGCCCTTGCTCAGCGCCTCGTCAACCACCTGGAGTCCCCCGTTTAGAAGCCCCTTCACAGGCGCAGGGATCGGCGCGCGCGGACGCTTCGGTGGCGGCACAACGTGCTCGTGGACGTCGATTTGCTCCCCAACGATCTGCTCCCCAACTTCCGAGTCTACGTATACGGGGGCGGTCTCCTCCGGCTGCTCCTGGAGGTTCAGCAGCCTCCTTACCGGCGAGGGTAGCCGTGGCGACGGCAGCCTCGAGACGTTCAGCAGCTTCGCCGCGTACTGCATACCCCCCGCCTCCTCCGCCCCCAGCCGCGT
>JALZFP010000255.1 GCA_030861485.1 Actinomycetota bacterium
TCCGCCCACAGAGGACCGTCCGCTCCCGCTCGGGGAGGGCGGCCAACGCTCGGCCAGCCGGTACCGGGCATCACTACGCGCAACAGCCTCCGATGGATCCTCGACCGAAGGATCAGGGAGCAGTTCTTAGAGTGGAGCCGAGGGGATTCGAACCCCTGACCTCCGCCGTGCAAAGGCGGCGCTCTCCCAACTGAGCTACGGCCCCGAGACGACGCTGAGTGTACGTTCTGCTCCCCTACACTTCAACGCCCCGGCTAAGAGCCGAAACGGGGGATTGCGGGCAGTAGAATGAGGTTTCCATGTATTCTTCTGTGGAGAGGAGGATAAGACACCATGACCTACGACAAGCGGGACCATTCGGGGAGTGTCGCGCCTCCACCCCTGATCTACCTCAGGCCACTGGTTCTGGGTTGTTGCTCAACGGAATATTCCCGGTTCCCCCTTGCCACGCGTTTTGAGGCGCGTCCTGGGGTGGTCGCTCCTCAGCGGCGGGTGCTGCTCACGAATAGCCCCACCCGACGGTCGGAAAAGCTGAGTATATCGGGGCGAGTGCTACACTATCGATGAGGTGTTTACGGCAATGCGTTGTATCCATCACCCATATTTAGAACGTTGATAATTTCCGAGATCGCATTTAAGGGGTGCAGTACTGATGGCGAACAAGCCGGTGTTGTTTGCGATAGACGACGACCCGGAGGTTTTGCGGGCAGTCGAGCGCGACCTGCGCAGGAGGTACGCCCGCGGGCGTAACGGGGACGGTTACCGGGTCTTGAGGGCTAACTCGGCAGACTCGGCTCTGGACACGTTGGGCCAGTTAAAGTTGCGGGGCGACAGCGTGGCATTGTTTCTCGTGGACCAGCGGATGCCGCGCACGACGGGCGTAGAGTTTTTGGAGGAGACCAGGGATCTCTACCCGGAGGCAAAAAAGGTCCTTCTCACGGCCTACGCGGACACGGATGCGGCGATCAAGGCCATAAACGATATCGGGCTCGACTACTACCTCCAGAAACCCTGGGACCCACCCGAAGAGAATCTCTACCCGGTCCTCGACGACCTACTAGGAGACTGGCGCTCCCACTACCGGCCACCCTTCGAAGGTATACGGGTCGTCGGCAACCGCTGGTCGCCCGGGTCGCACGCGATCAAAGATTTTCTCGCCCGCAACCGGGTCCCCTACCAGTGGCAGGACGTCGAGGTCTCGGAGGAGGCTTGGCAACTCGTTTCTCAGGCCGACGGTGGCGAGCCTCGGCTACCACTCGTCGTGTTCCCGGACGGAACGTACCTGGAGGCGCCGGAGAACGTCGAGGTTGCTGAGAAGGTAGGCTTGAGGACCCGCGCCGAGCGGCCTTTCTACGATTTGATAATCGTCGGCGGTGGCCCCTCAGGGCTGGCCGCGGCGGTTTACGGAGCCTCGGAGGGCTTGAAGACGGTACTCATAGAGAGGGAAGCCCCCGGTGGGCAGGCGGGGACGAGCAGCCGTATCGAGAACTACCTTGGCTTCCCAGCAGGTTTGAGTGGGGCGGATCTCTCGCAGCGAGCCGTCGCCCAGGCAAGGCGGTTCGAGGTCGAGATACTTACGCCCCAGGAGGTAGCCGAGGTAAGGGTCGAGGACCCGTACCGGGTGGTGAGGCTAGCTGACGGCACGGAGATCAGCTGCCACGCCCTCCTCATCACCACCGGCGTCTCCTACCGCAAGCTCGAAGTGCCCGGCGTGGAGCGCCTAGCTGGGGCCGGTGTCTACTACGGCGCGGCGATGACCGAGGCCCTTTCCTGCAAGGACGAGGACGTCTACATCGTCGGTGGGGCAAACTCCGCCGGGCAGGCAGCGATGTACTTCTCTCAGCACGCCCGCAAGGTAGTTATCCTGTGCCGCTCAGGTGACTTGCGAAAAGGCATGTCCGAGTACCTCGTCAAGCAGATAGAGGATATCCCCAACATCGAGGTGCGCGTCAACTCGGGCGTCGCCGCGGCATTTGGGGAGGACCATTTGGAGAGGCTTACGATAAAGAACTCAAAGACGGGTGATGAGGAAACAGCCTCGGCCCGCTCGCTCTTTATCTTTATCGGGGCGGCGCCGAAGACGGAGTGGTTGGATGGCGTCGTAGAGCGCGACGAGCGGGGCTTTATCCTCTCGGGACCGGACCTGATACGGGACGGTAAGCGGCCCAAGAACTGGACAGAAGATCGGGATCCATACCTCCTGGAGACGAGCGTACCAGGCATCTTCGTCGCCGGCGATGTCCGGTACGGCTCCGTGAAGCGGGTAGCCTCAGGTGTAGGGGAGG
>JALZFP010000272.1 GCA_030861485.1 Actinomycetota bacterium
GTCGCGGGCTACGACGACCTGGTTTCGGATATCGTTCTTTTTGAGGGCTCGCAGGGTCAGTGCCTCGTCGTCCGGGTTGTCCTCTACCAGCAGTATTACCTTGCTCACCCCTCCCCCTCGTGTGACACGATGCCTCTTTGGTGGGTAGAAGACATATATCGTTTCACGGCCCAACCCTTCCCAGCCCGTGCAGCATCTCGATAACTTTGGCGCCCAGAACATTTTAGCCCCCAGCACACGAGTATCGCAAACGGCATCGTCGTTCCGTCAGGCCGAGGGGCCGCTCTATTGCGAAGAGGCAGCCAGATCAGGGAGTATGGGCCTCCTCCGCCCTCGCTCGTTACCTTAAGCTGGCCGCCGTGTTGCTCGACGAGGGCCCCGGTAAGGGTGAGGCCTAAGGAGACTATCAACAGCGCAATCCGGGTCGTTTATCGGGTATCTTCAGTCCGGGTCCGGACCGTCGCGGACGCTCCGGTCCGAGGTCACCGCCTCTCGAACGCTCGGACAAGGGGACCTGACGTTGTCCAGCGAATCGCACCCTACCGGCAACAGCAAACCAATGGTGAGCATCGATCATCCGAAAAGCAGGTAGTTAGAAGCTACCACCTCCCGCCCTCCGGCCAGGGCTTCGAATCACACAACTTTCACGCCAGAGCTTTCGGCGATTCTGCCGGTAAACAGGAAAGAGGTCTGCCGCAAGGAAGCCTCGAGATCGAAAGAACGTCCAGCCCCACACCACCGTCACCCCGATCAGAAGGAGCGAGTATAAAATCCTCACGCTGGTCCTATTTTAGGTGAGATATTGGCGCGGTGGGTACGTAAAGAGTCTCGGGCGATTCGAGGTAGAGAGGAGTTATATGCCGGAGTACCGTACGAGCGGCGGTTTGATGTACTACGGCGAGCGCGGGGAGGGGCCCGAGTACCCGGCGGTTCTGCTTCACGCCTTTCCGCTCAACCGAAAGATGTGGGCACCACAGCTAGAGGCCCTCGCTGGAACGCGACGTGTCATAACTCCAGACTACCCGGGCTTCGGCTCCTCGCCCCGCCCGCCCGCTCAACCCGACGTACGCTACTACGCCGAGCAGGTCCGGGAGCTCCTCGACAGGCTAAAGCTGGAGCGCGTCATCCTAGGCGGCCTCTCGATGGGCGGATACGTCGCCTTCGCTTGCCTCACGCTCTTCCCCGAGCGCATCTCCACCCTCGTGCTAGCCAACACCCGACCCGACCCGGACACCGAGGAGATCAAAGAGACGCGTCGGGAGACGGCCCAGCGGGTCGCCGAAGAGGGCGTCGAGGTACTCCCGAAGCTTCAGTTGGAGCGCCTCCTCGCCCCCGACACCCTGGCGAACAAAGAAGACGTAGTGGAGACGGTGCGCACCATGATGCTCGAGAGCTCCCCCGACGGGGTCGTCGCAGCCCTGGGCGCCATGCGCGAGCGCCCCGATTCTACGGGCCTGCTCGGCAAGATAAGCGTACCCACACTCGTCCTGAGTGGCGCGGAGGACGCCCTCTCCACGCCGGAGGTTATGGGTGAGATGGCCGAGAAGATCCCCAACTCCCGCCACCTGATCCTAGAAGGGGCCGGCCACCTCTCGAACCTGGAAGCACCAGTGGAATTCAACGCGGCACTCAAAGACTTCCTCGACGAAGCTTAAAAGAACGAGTGACACCAGCATCGTAGCGTCGCCAGCTTCGTGCGCCGGAGCTTTCTCGAAGCTCCACATTCAGGTAAACTCCCCTCTCGTGGTCAGGATTCTACACACCTCGGACCTGCACTTTGGTCGACCTGCGGTAGCCGAGCAGCTGGAATCTTTAAAGAGGTGTGTGTTGGACCTCACGCCGGATGCGGTTGCGGTCTCGGGCGACCTTACCCAGCGGTGCGCAAAGTCCGAGTTCGTAAAGGCCCGCGCCTATCTAGACGAGATCCGCGAGACCGCCCCCGTCATCGTCATCCCCGGCAACCATGATATACGTTGGGTAGGGGCTGTCGCCCGCAACTTCAACTTTGGCCGGGCTGCCCACGACTTCAAGTACTCCAGGTACGCCCGGCACATCTCCCCGGAGCTCAACCCATCCCTGGAGGTGCCGGGGGTGGTAATCGCCGGGTGCAACACCGCACACGGCATCTCGCGCGGGTCGCTCACCCGCCGCTTCCGGGATATCGGGGTGATAGGACACGTCAACAAGCGCGACCTCCAGAAGGTCGAGAAGGCCTTCGAGAACGCAAGTCCGGAGGCCGCCAGAGTAGTCATGATCCACCACAATCCCATAAGGGGCGCGGCCTCCGGCCGCCACGGCCTCGCCAACACAAAGCAGGCTCTAAGCGCCTTCGCGTCGCTGGGGGCCGAACTAGTACTCTGCGGTCACGATCACCAGGAGGCGGTCCATGCCGTCGAGGAGAGCACCCCCGGGCTCGTGATCTCCACCGCCGGTACTATCTCGAACAGGTTGCGCGCCGGACGCCCGTCTAGCTTCAACCTCGTCGAGATAGAAGAGAAGGAGATCCGGATAACCACCCACGCCTGGCGAAATCCCCAGGGGTTCGTCCTATCTCGCGAGCACTCCTTCCCCCGCCACTCCATGGCACTCGCCGCTCGTCCGGCCGACCCAGCATCACAGAGTATAATCCGCTCCGACAAGAGCGGCCAGGAGAAGGGGTAGGAAGCATGTGGAGCAGGCTAACCCGGGGCGGCGACGGTCTTCCTCGCGAGAAGGTCGACGCCATCGTGCGTCTTATAGACCGTTACCTAGCCGAGGAGGCCCAGACGAGAAACCTCCAGTCCGACAAGCAGACCATCCACCCCAGGGATCTCCCGCCTCAGAAGCGCGAGGCGCTCATCGACGAGATCTTCCAGATCCTCAAAGACGCTCGCAAGTAGCCAGAGGGCACCGACAAGATAGCCCGCTTTAAGCCAAGTGGAAGAAGATTGTCTCGGTTACGCAGCGCCTTGGCCTGGCGAAACATTACCCGGATCCCCTTCAGTCGGGGGCGCGGTTACGGGGAACCTGGTTGCCGGGGAGGAGGTCGTCAGGGCGATGGCGACGACCTTTGAGGCATCAGAAGGAGAGCCCCTGCCAGAGCGCCTGGTGCGGGCGCTAGAGGCGGGGCAGGCAGTAGGCGGGGACAAGAGGGGTAAGCAGAGCGCCGCGGTAACCACGGTGAAGGACCAGCCCTACCCCTACATAGACTTGCGGGTAGACGAGCATCCGGACCCCGTGGTCGAGCTACGGCGGATCTACGAGGTGGCCAAGGTACAGATGCTGCCCTTCATCGAAGCCCTACCCACGAGAAGGAACCCTAAAGGAGACTTAGGGGAGGAGATCCGGGGCGCTCTAATCCCCGAGTAATCGTCACCTTTGCCACTTTGGCGCCTCAAACGGCCCAGGATCTCTACCTCTTTCTCTACCTCTTTAGGAGCCAGACCACGAGCGCCCCGGCGACGAAACCCGCCGCCACCGGTGCCGCCGCCTTGATCCGCTTGAGGACCGCCTCCTGACTCGCCTCACCAAGGTCTAGAGGCTCGACCTCCTTATCCTGTTGGATGATCCTGCGCCGAGGCTTCTCCTCCTCGTCCCCGACTTCGCCGTCGGTGGAGGGCTCCTCCTCGGACGGCTCGGCCTCGGAGGAGGCCGGTTCGGGCTCTTCTTCGGCTCCTCCGCCCATGATCTCGTTCTCCAGGCACTCGGCGAACCGGTTTAGGAGCTTCGCTGCCACGTCCTGCTGGACGCCCCGCCCGAACTGGGCCGCGCGTCCGGTGAGCTGCATGTCGGTCTCGACGTGCACCTTTGTCGAGCCATTCCCTTCGTCTTGCAGGGTCGAGGTGATGGTCGCCGAGGCCGTACCCTGTCCGCGGGCGTCCTTGCCCTCGGCCCGGATCACGGCCCGGTGTTCTGACTCGTCGGCCTCCTCGATCTTGACCGTGCCCTGGTACTCCTGGGAGACGGGCCCGAGCCGGACCTTCATCTCTCCTTTGTACTCGTCACCCGACTCCTCGGTCAGGGCGGCCCCCGGCAGGCAAGGGGTCACCCGCTCCAGGTCGAGCAGCACGCTCCAGACATCTTCTACCGGTACGTCGACCGTAAACTCATTCTCCAGCTTCATACCCTACGTCCCCCTCTAGAAGAGTTCCTTCTCCAGACACTCGGAGAACCGGCCCATAACCTTCTGCGCCACCTCTTTGTGCATGCCCCTGCCGAACTGGGCGACCCTTCCGGTAAGCTGCATATCGGTCTCTACGTGTACCCGAACGCTGCCGTTCCCCTCGTCTTGCAGGGTCGAGGTGATGGTCGCCGAGGCCGTACCCTGTCCGCGGGCGTCCTTGCCCTCGGCCCGGATCACGGCCCGGTGCTCCGACTCGTCGGCCTCCTCGATCTTGACCGTCCCGTTGTACTTGGCCGTTACCGGCCCCATCTTGACGCTCATCTCCCCCTTGTACTCGTCACCAACCTGCTCCGTCAGCTGCGCCCCCGGCAGACACGGGGTCACCCTCTCGAGGTCGTTCATCGCCTTCCAAGCATCCTCCACCGATGCATTGACCGTAAACTCGTTCTCCAGCTTCATCGACTCCTCCTTTCGCCGGGCGCACGGCCGGGTACGGATAGATCCTCCAGGCGCCGCAGGTCCTCCACAGTGTCCACGTCGGCCGGGTCTGCTACGTCATCGCAAGGCACTTTCATAACCAGCCCCGGGTGGCGCCTCAAGAACACCCTTGCCCCCTTGTCCCCCGAGAGCTCGCGCTCCAGAATCGGCCAGACTTCCCTGGCAAAGAGCACAGGATTGCGCGGCTCGCCACCGTAGGTAGCGACCGCCACCTCCGCTCCCCCCTTAAAGGCCTTGACGAGCCTCTCCACCGCCCTCGTACCCACGAGCGGCTGGTCCGCCAGAGAGACTAGCGCGGCCCGCGCCTCCGGCGAACAGGCCCGCAAGCCCGCCCGTACCGAGGTGGACATCCCTTCTTCCCAGTCCGGGTTCTCGACCACACGGGCCCCGTGTTCTGCGGCTACGTCGCGCAACCTTTCCCCTTCGGCCCCAACCACCACGATTATCTCATCCACCAGCGACCCGCGCAGCCCGGAGAGAGCGGCCTCGATCAGGGGCCGCCCCTTGTAGGGCGCGAGCAGCTTGCCACCCCCGAACCGGCTTCCCGAACCGGCGGCGAGCAAAACAGCCGATACCCCGCTCACCGCTCCCGAAGTGTGGCCTCCGCCGCGTCTCGCTCCGCCTCTCGCTCCGCGTCGCGCTCGGCGTCGCGCTCGGTGTCCGGCGCAACTGCCATATCCGGTTCTGGCGCGTGGATCGGCCCCGACCGCTCCGAGAGCCGCCCGCCCGAGTGCCCGGTCCGCGAGGCTATTATCTCTCCGGCTATCGCTACCGCCGTCTCTTCCGGCGTGCGCGCCCCGATGTCGAGCCCTATTGGGCTTGCGATGCGGGAGAGCTTCTCGGCCGTAACCCCCTCCTCCTTCAAGCGGGCCGTCCGGTTGTGGTGGGTCCGCCTGCTGCCCATCGCCCCGATGTACCCCGCCGGGGTCTCGAGGGCCGCTTTCAAGACCGGGACGTCGAACTTGGGGTCGTGGGTCAGAACGCAAATGACCGTCCGCTTGTCCACCTCCGCCGTCTTCAAAAACTCGTCCGGCCAGGCGACAACGATCTCGTCGGCCGAAGGGAACCGCTCGCGGGTGGCGAACACCGCCCTCGCGTCGCAGACGGTCACCCGGTAGCCCATGTACTTCCCGATCCTGGCCACCGCGCTCGCGAAATCTATAGCCCCAAAGACGTACATTCGGGGCGGCGGGGCGAAGGACTGTATAAAGACCGTTACGTCCTCCATGCGTCGTTGTCCGCGCGGGCCGAAGTGGACCGTGTCGGTGCGCCCACCCTCGAGCATACCCCGCGCCGCCTCCACGATCGCCCGGTCGAGGTCTTCGTTGCCAGACGTTCCGGTATGGTCCTCCGGGGTGACAAGGAGCTTGCCACCCAAAGCCGGACCTTCGACGAGCGTGGCTACCGCCACCGGCGACTGCGCGGCTAAAGCCTCGCGCCAGCGGGCAAGGATTTCCCCCTTCACCAATCCACCCGCTCCACGAAGATGTGGATGATCCCGCCACACGTCAGCCCCACCCCGAAAGCCTCATCATCCGAGATGCCGTAGGTCAGGAGCTTGGGGTTTCCGCTCTCTATAACGGCCATCGCCTCCTCAAAGACCGCGGGTTCGACGCACCCGCCGCTAACCGACCCTACGACCTGCCCCTCCTCGGAGACCGCCATAGAGGTGCCCGGCCCTAAAGGTCCTGACCGCTCTACTTTTACGACCGTGGCGAGCGCCGCCTTTTTGTCCTCCTCGCGCCACCGTGCGACCCTCTCGACAACCGGGTTCATCCATACCTCCTTCTGTGCCCTTCTATATTCTAGCTCTCACTTCTAGCTCTCTCGGCCGGCGGCCTCGGCGATGGCTCGGGCAAGCTCCTCTAGCGACTCGAAGTTGTGACCCGAGAGAAACTCGTCCACGTGGGGTAGCGCCGCGGCCATACCCCTCGCGAGCGGCTGGTAGCCCGGGGCGGCCTTAAGGGGGTTGACCCAGATGACCTTGTAGGCGAGGCGGGAGAGGCGCATCATCTGCTCGGCGAGTACGTCTACGTCTCCCCGGTCCCAGCCGTCCGAGAGTACCACGACGACCGAGCCGCGGGCCATCCCGCGCTGTCCCCAGCGGTCCACGAACTCTTTTATCGTGTCCCCGAGCCTGGTCCCCCCCGACCAGTCCCGGGCCGCCTGGGCCGCGCCTTCGAGCGCCCGGTCGGGGTCGCGAGTGGCCAGTTCGCGAGTTATACGGGTGAGGCGGGTGCCGAGGACGAAGGCTTCGAGGCGCGCTCCGGAGATTACGCTCGCGTGCATAAACCGCAAGAGAGCACGGCTGTAAGAGGACATCGAACCCGAGATGTCGCACAGTAGAACTACCCGGCGAGGCTGGATCTTGGCTCGCCGGAAGCGGTTGCGCATGGGCTCTCCTCCGGTGCGCAAAGCGCCGCGTAGAGTCCTGCGCGGGTCGTGACGACCCCGAGGTGCGGGTCCGAGCCGCCGCGAGCGTCGGAGCGCACCGGAGAGCCTCATGTCCGTCAGAAGCTTGTGCAGCTCGGTGAATTCCTCGGTAGTGTAGAGGGCGAAGTCCTTGGTCCGCAGCACGTCGACGGGGCTGTAGCGGAGACGGACCGCTTCCTCGCCTTCCTCGTTCTTCTCGACCGTCTTCTTGGGTGGTCGCACGGAGTCGCTTGCCAGGGATACCGAGAGCCGGAACCGTGGTGGCCGGAGGGAGGGAAGCTTCTCCGACCCTTCCCAGAAAACCCGGAATGCCAAGTCGTAGAGTTCCAGGTCCTCCCGGCGGGAGCAGAGCGTTATCCGTCCAGCCCAATAGACATCCTCGCGCCGGGTGGCGTCTAGCTCTTCTAGAGCCCGGGCGAACCCCGTCACCCGGTCGATTCCTACAGCGAGGCCCGACCGCCGCAACAGATGCCCGAAGACTACCGCCGCCCGGAGCATCGGGGGAAGCTCGCGAGAAGCTTCAGGCACCGCCGGTCCCCGTAAGGAGCTGCGGGGCCGTGCCCAATACGCGCTGCTGATCCTCGCGGTACTTCAGGACCGAACCCAGGGTAGCCTCGATCAGATCCTCGTCGAGCTCCTTCGTCCCAAGAGCCACCAGAGCCTCGGTCCAGTCTAGGGTCTCCGCCACGCCGGGTGGTTTGTAAAGGTCCATGCTCCGTAATCCTTGCACGGCCGTTGCCACCTGGCGGACCAGGTTCTCCTCGGCACCGGGGACCCGGAGGCGTACGATCTCGACCTCCCGCTCCAAACCAGGGTGGTCTATATAGAAGTACAAACAGCGGCGCTTCAGAGCATCGTGGACCTCGCGGGTCCGGTTCGAGGTCAGGACAGCCACCGGTGGACGCTCGGCTCGTACGGTGCCGACCTCGGGGACGGTGATGGCGAAGTCCGAGAGTATCTCTAATAGAAAAGCCTCAAACTCGTCATCCGCCCGGTCCACCTCATCTAGGAGCAGGACCGGCGGGTTCTCCCCGCGATGCTCCAGCGCCTGCAGGAGCGGCCGGCTTACAAGGAATTGTCGCGTATAGAGCTCGTCCTCGAAGTGCTGCCTATCCTCCCCGGCCCCGAACGCCTCGGCCGTCCGGATATGAAGGAGCTGGCGGACATAATCCCACTCATAGACGGCCTGGTGGACGTCTATACCCTCGTAGCACTGTAGTCGGATCAGGGTAGTATCGAGCGTGCGGGAGAGTACCTTCGCGACCTCGGTCTTGCCTACCCCGGCCTCCCCCTCTAAAAAGAGCGGCCTTCGGAGCTTCAGAGCAAGGAATATGGCCGTCGAGAGCCCCTCGTCCGCCAGGTAGCCCTCTTCCCGAAGCCTCTGGCGGAGTTCCCCTGAGCGCGAAACGCCGGGGGGCAAGGCCCCCCGGCGTTCGTCAACCGCTTCGCTCAACGGCCCAGGGCCTCCTCTAGAGCACGCCGAGTCCAAACCCGCGCCAAATGCCGCCGGAACTCGGCCGAAGCCGCGTCGTCGGAAGCGGGGCTCGTGCCTTCGTCGGCGGACTCCGCCGCCTCGGCTACGTTGTCGGCGCTGGCTCCGGAGAGCGCCTGCTCGACCGCCGAGGCCCTTATAGGGGTGGAGCCCATGCTAGTCAGCACGATACGGGCCGAGCTTATGCTACCGTCGTCCTGCTCCACGACCGCGGCCACCCCGACTATGGCCCAGTCCTGCGACCGCCGAGCGAACTTCTTGTACGACCAGCCGGTGTCCGAGCCGAGCTTGGGGACTCGGACCTCCGTCACTACCTCCTGAGCACCGAGATCCGTAAAGAGGTAATCCTTAAAGAACTCCCCGGCCGGTATAGTCCGCTCCCCGTCGGGGCCCTGTACGACCAAGGTAGCTTCGAGCGCGGAGACGACGCTCGGCATATCCCCGGCGGGATCACCATGCGCCAATGCGCCACCGATGGTCCCCCGGTGCTGGACCGAGGGATCGCCCAGGAGACCCGCGGTGTAACCGACGATCCCGCAGTGCTCGTTGACCAGCTCGTTGTTGTGTACGTCGCGGTGCCGGGTCAGGGCGCCGATGGCCAGGTGGTCGCCCTCGTCGCGGATGTAGCGCAGGTCCTCCAGGCGGTCCAGATCGATCAAGACCGCGGGCGCGGCCAGCCTGAGCCTCATGAGCGGTATGAGAGAATGCCCACCAGCGATGAGCCTAGCGTCATCTCCGTAATGGCTCAAGAGCTCTATAGCGTGGTCGACCGACTCGGCGACCTCGTAGTCGAAGGCTACCGGGTGCACTACGCCTCACCTCCTTCTTGCCTTACGTCGGCACCCCGGGATTCGAGCGAGGCGTCGGCCTGCCTCTCCCCGGCTTGCTGGCCCTGGGCGTTCTGGATCGCCTTCCAGACCCGCATCGGCGAGGCCGGCATGTCTATGTGCGTCACTCCGAAAGGCGTAAGCGCATCGACGACGGCGTTAATAACGGCCGGCGGAGATCCTATGGTTCCGGCTTCGCCCACGCCCTTGACGCCCAGCGGGTTGCTCGGGGATGGGGTCTCTGTCCGTTCCAGGGTGTAGTTCGGCAACTCTGGGGCACCCGGGATCATGTAGTCGGCCATAGAGGCGGTGGTGAGCGTCCCGTCCTCGTCGTAGACGGCGCTCTCGTAGAGGGCCTGGGCTATACCCTGGGCGAGGCCACCGTGCAGCTGCCCGTCCACGATGACGGGGTTTATCACCGGTCCACAGTCGTCCACTCCGAAGTAATCCCGTACCTTCACCTTGCCGGTCTCGGTGTCGACCTCGACCACGCAGACGTGCGCTCCGAAGGGGAAGGTGAAGTTTGGTGGATCGTAGGTGTAGTCCTCGTTGAGCTGCGGCTGCATCCCCTCGGGGAGATTGCCTGCCATGAATGCTGCGCTCGCAACATCCTGGATAGTCATGCTCAGGTCCGGCGAGCCCTTGACGCTGAACTTGCCCTCAGAGAACTCCATATCCTCTTCGGCGGCCTCGAGCATGTGGGCGGCTATCTTCTTCGCCTTCTCGATGACCTTCTGGCAGGCTAGGTGTACTGCTATGCCGCCCACGGCTAGGCTGCGCGAGCCGTAGGTATCACGCCCCATGGGAGCTACAGCCGTATCGCCGTGCAGGACCGTGACGTCGTCGGGGGTGACACCGAGAGCGTCGGCGGCTATCTGAGCCCACGAGGTCTCGTGCCCCTGACCATGGGGCGAGGAGCCGGTCACGACCTCGACCTTAGCCGAAGGGAGGAACCGTACGCTGCCCCACTCCCAGCCGGCCCCTCCGAGGCCGAGTTGCGCGTTGACTTGCGAAGGTGCTATGCCGCAGATCTCCGTGTAGGTGGAGAACCCGATGCCGAGCTGGACGGGATCGTTGTTCTCGCGCCTCCGCCGCTGCTCCTCACGCAAGCCTTCGTAATCCGCGAGCTCCAGCACGCGATCCAGTACGAGCTGCATATTCATCGAGTCATACTGGATGCCGGCAGGCGTGTCGGTTGGCTCGTCGAATGGCTCGTAGAAATTCTTACGCCGCACCTCAGCAGGGTCCATCTCCAGCTCACGGGCCAAAGCATCGATTATGCGCTCCATCGCGTAGGCGGACTCAGGACGCCCCGCGCCGCGGTAGGCGTCGGTCGGGGTTAGGTTGGTGAAGACGCCGGTAATCTCGCAGGAGTACGCGTCGAAGGTATACACCCCGGGGTACATAAAGGCTCCCAGGACCGGGATGCCGGGGGTCAAGAGCTGCAGGTAGGCGCCCATGTCGGCCAAAAGCTTCACCCGCATGCCTAGGATCTTACCCTCGTTCGTGGCAGCCAGCTCTATATCCTGGATCTGACCCCGCCCGTGGGTGGTCGATTGATAGTTCTCCGTCCTGTCCTCTACCCACTTGACGGGCGCCTCGAGCTTGCTGGACAGAACCAGCGCCAGCACCTCCTCGGCGTACACGTTCAGCTTGGAGCCGAAGCCCCCACCCACATCCGGCGCTACGACCCGGATTTGATGCTCTGGTATATCGCACGCCGCGGAGAGCACGAACTTGGCTATGTGGGGGATCTGTGTCGTCGAGTACAGCACGTGCTGGCCGTGAAGAGGCTCTTGGTAGGCAACGGTTGCCCGGGGTTCGATTGCGTTGGGGATGAGCCGCTGCTGGATGTAACGCTCCTTGACCGTAACATCGGCCTTGTTGAAGGCCTCATCAGTATCCCCATTCGCGAGCCCTAGGCTGTAGCACACGTTGGTCCCGAGCTCGTCGTGCACCAGCGGCGAGCCTTCTCTCAGGGCCGACTCCATGTCTACCACCGGCTCTAGGGGTTCGTAGTCCACGTCGATGAATTCCAGGGCGTCCTGGGCCCTGTAGCGGTCGGTCGCTACCACCACCGCGACCGCGTCGCCCATGAAGTTTACTTCGTCTCGCGCCACGGGCCAGTGGTTCGGCGTCTTCAGCTCTTCTGTCACGGGTAGGGCGCCCTCGGTGACGGGCCAGACGCAGAAACTAAACTTACTGGCGATCTGGCTCTCCTCGCTCTCCTCGGTTACGTCGTAGCCCGGCCCTTGCTCAGCCTCGCCGCCGGGACCCGGCCCCCACTCGCCCGCCAGATCTTCACCGGTGAAGGCTGCAACTACACCGGGCTGCTCCAGAGCACCCGAGACGTCGAGGTGTGTAATCTTGGCGTGGGCGAACGGGCTGCGCAGGATAGCCATGTGGAGCATCCCCGGGATCTTGATATTATCGGTCCAGTGGGCCTCCCCCGTAACGAGGGCCGGGTCTTCTTTGCGCGGTACGCCGCCTCCGACGTAGCGCTCCGGTGCTTCGGTCACTCTATCGTCTCCTCTCCTAGGATGGATGCCTAGCCCATCTGCCCCGCGGCCTGCTGGACGGCCTTGATGATGTTCTCGTAGCCCGTGCAGCGGCAGTAGTTGCCCTCTAGCGCCTCCCGGATCTCCTCCTCGCCCGGATCTGGGTTCTCCTTGAGCAGGCTGATGGAGGCCATGATCATGCCGGGTGTGCAGTACCCACACTGTAGGGCATGGTTCTCGTGAAACGCAGTCTGCACAGGATGCCATCTTCCGTTCTCGGCTAACCCCTGCACCGTCGTGATCTCACGTCCGTCGGCCTGAACCGCGAACAAGGTGCACGACTTTACCGACCCCCCGTCCATCAGTACCGTGCACGCTCCACAGTTAGAGGTGTTGCACCCGACCACCGTCCCCGTCAGGTTCAAAACCTCCCGCAGGTAGTGCACTAGGAGCAGTCGGGGCTCTACCTCGTGTTCGTGGGTTTCCCCGTTCACCTTCACCTGGATTCCTCGCAACCTAACTCCTCCTTCCCATTAAGACGAGCGCCCAGTGGCGCCCCTTCACCCCATGCCGACTCATAAGCTTCCCTACCTACCGCTGGACAGGCAGTCATCGAGATCGCAACGGATCCCTATTGAATAGATTTATGTATTTTTGGATCTCCCTTTCCTCTTATTAATCGGCTGAGCCAGCGTAGCACAGGTAACTGAGTACCTTCAACAAAAGACCCATTAGACCAAAGTCTGCGGCCGCGCCGCGAGAAGCATAAAAGCACAGCGTGCGTTAGTATCACCCTACATCTAACTAACCGCTTGGGAAGCGGTGTCCCATTCTCCTCGCCGAGAGGTTACAGTCGGGGCACAAGCGAGCCACGTTGGTGTAGCTGCGGGGAGGTAAAGCAATGGTACAAGAGGATGCGCTCCGTCTTTATCCAGTCTTTTCGTTGCAGAGATGGCCGAGGTGACACAGCTCTTCGAGGAGTACACGATGCGCCGGACGGTCGATGAGATCTTCTCGGGGCGCGTGCTGGACACCGACGTGAACAGCGACTTCGGCAAGGCCGCCGAGCAGTTCAGGAACGAGCACCTCTCCGCCGTCAACCACCACACGACGGTGGTGATCCTCGGTGGCGCCCGCAACAACGGCAAGCATCCGAACCCAGAGGCGCTAGAAGAGATAGAGCGGCACGCCAGGCAGGTCATCTGGATCACACCCGAACCCCGGTGGGGCTGGTCCTTGGACTCCTGCGACATGCCGCTCTACGAGCCTATCTGCGACCGGGTCGAGGTTGTGCGCACCGTGGACCAACTCGCGGCCGCGGCCGAAGAGCTCGTCAAGGTCCGGGCGTGAGCGGCGCGGCGCGAAGGGTAGCCTTCACCGCTACCGAACCTTATAGGTTCTGCCCGGCGGACGGGACGAAGCTCGAGGAGCCGCGTAGGAGTGGTGGTGTAAGGTGTCCCCTCTGCGGCCGTTCCTGGTACCGCAACTCAGCTCCGTCCGTCGGGGCCGCTATCGTACAGGATGGGAAGGCTTTGGTCACGGTGAGAGCTCGTGAGCCTGAGAAAGGAAGGATAGATCTACCGGGAGGCTTTCTAGAGGTCGGAGAGCATCCAGTAGACGGCCTTGAACGCGAGGTCAGAGAAGAACTTGGGGTGGAGGTAGAGGTTCTAGGGAAGCCGGTCGTGCTGGCGACGCACACCTATGGAACAGACGGAGCGTACGTGCTCGCTATCGGGTTCGGGGCGCGGATTGCCGAGGGCGAACCACATCCGTCGGACGACGTGGCGGAGATAAGGTGGGTATCAGCGGAGGATCTGGGCTCTTTAGACTTCGCCTGGGAGCACGACCGGGAGCTCGCGAGGGAGGCGCTGGAAGTTGGGGATCACAACAGTTAGGAGGTGCGCGTGTCGACCATAGACGGCTGGCTCGAGGGGTTCATGCAGGGCGGTCCGCCGAGCCTGGGGGTTATCCTGCTTATCAGCCTCCTCCTGGGCCTCCGGCACGCGAGCGACCCGGATCACCTGGCGGCCATCACTACCCTGATCGCCGCCGAAAGTGAGCGCGAGAGGATTGGAAGGGCCGGCTTTATGGGCCTGCTCTGGGGCTTGGGGCACGGCACGACGCTGGTGCTGATCGGTCTTCCGCTGGTGCTCGTAGGTACGGAGCTACCTGAGGTTGTGCAGCAGGCCGCCGAGACGCTCATCGGCGCGGTGATAGTTCTCTTGGCCGTGCGGCTGCTCCTCCGATGGAGGCGCGGCCTCTACCACGTCCACACCCACAGCCACGACGAGGAGGGCGCTCCGCACCGCCACGTCCACTCGCACAGGAGAAACCCTTCTCACGAACACGCACATACCCTATCGCAGCGCTCGCCTCTCTCGGCTTACGGTATAGGGCTCGTGCACGGTATCGGCGGCTCCGGTGGGCTTACGTTGCTCCTGCTCTCGACCATCTCGGATCCGGCCGAGGCTGCGGCGGCGCTCCTCCTCTTCGCGTCCGGCACCGCAGGTTCGATGGCCCTTCTCTCGAGCGCGTTCGGCCTCGCAATAGCCGGCGGACCCGTAGGTAGAAGCTTCGAGCGGTTGGTACCCGCCTTCGGCATTCTGGGTGCAGCCTTCGGTGCGTGGTACGCCCTTGGGGCGCTGGGGTTGGCTGTGTACCCACTCTGAGCCGCGTCTAGATCTGCGCGCCTGGTTCCTCTGGCGGCGGGGCGCGTGTCTCTGATGGCTAGGCCGGCTTGCGGAGGGTGATCAGGCGAAAGTAACCGTTTAGAGACAGCGGTTCGTCGCTCAGAGCCTCTAACTCCGGGGCACCAGCGTGGATCTCAGAGAAGTAGCGGTCTATGTAGGTGACGAGGTCTCCGAGGAAGTCGCTTATCTGCCGGAGGTAAGTTGGCCTCGACCACTCCTCGGGCAAGAACTTATCCACGACGACGAGACGAGCACCCCTCTTGGCGACACGAGCAGCCTCGGCGAGGACCCGTGCGCCGTTCGGATCCACGGCCAGTATAAGGGGCAGGTAGACGGCATCAAAGCTCTCGTCCGGCAGCTCCAATCTCTGGGCGTCCATTTTTCTTATCTCGAAGCTCGGCATCCCGATTCTGTCCCGCCGCTCGCGGGCGCGCCGGAGCACGCCGTCTCTCAGGTCTATACCTATTCCGCGTATGTCGCGTGGCAGGTGAGGGAGGTCAAGCCCGCTTCCGACGCCGACTACGAGGAGCCTACCCGCTGGTCCGACCTCGAGTGCGGCGACGGCCCGAGCTCGCACACGGTGGAAGGTGGGACCGGCGACGGCGTCGTAGAGGGCACCCATGCGGTCGTAGAACCGGACGCCTGATGGGATGCTCGTCCTCCTCTCGGAAGAAGGTGTTCCGGTAAAAAGCGGAGAACTGAGCTCATCCTCCGGTGTCCTGAGGGTAAAGACCGTGATCTCGGGCCGGCAGTTGAAACGCAGACGAGCGAGCATGGTCCCGAGGCCGCGGTTGGTGTACTGAAGCATCTTCCCCACCCGGTAGAGACCACTCGGGTACTTGCGAGAGAGCGGCGGCAGATAAGGCGCCCCGAGGAATGGCAGGCGTATCTGTCCGCCGTGCGAGTGGCCGGAGAGCTGGAGATCGAAGCGGCCCGTCAGAGCGCTCCTGTCCGCGAAGTTCGGCTCGTGGGAGAGGAGCACAGAGCAGCCGGCGCCCGCACTATTCAGAACCCTAAGGACCTCGTCCAGCCTATCCACGCCTTCCATCACGCTGTCTACACCGCAGAGGTGCAGGAGCGCTCTATCGCGATGTACGGTCTTTACGCCGTTGCTCACGTCGGCGACGCCAGCATCCGAAATTACACGTCTCACCTCCTCTGCCCCTGCCCAGTGATCGTGGTTGCCCAGGACCGCGACCACTCCGTCGGAGGCCTTAAGACGCTTCAGGGGCGCCAACAGACCGGGGACGTATCGTGGGGTGTTGTACGAGACCAAGTCGCCCGTGATCACCACGAGGTCTGGTCTCTGCTCGTTGACGAGGTCTGCGATCCGGGCGAACCTCTCCGGCGTCATCCAACCATCCATATGCACATCGCTGATCTGGACGAAGCGGTATCCATCGAAGGATGGAGCGAGTCGGGGGAGGGTAAGCGCCACGCGCTCGGCGGCGAGCCTGTACGGTTCAACCTCCCGCGCGTACGCGAGGCCGCCAGCTGCCAGAAGCACACTACCGAGGGTCGCCCCGAGCAACGTTCGATGCAATGTCCTACTTCCGCTCATGGCTCCAGTTTAAACTCTTACGTCGTGTAGAAAGGTCGCATTGATCCGTTTAGGCGCCAGCAAGCTCGCGCTGATGGTCACGGCGGCTCTGACGGTGCTTGCCCTGCGACTTGCATAGGGCCTCTACGGTTCTAAACCTTCTGGCCCGGTCTCGGCGCTGGCACAAGAAGGGCGCACGAACGCGCAGCTGATAGACGAGTTCACGGATTATCCTTCCTTATCATCTCGAGCGTCTCCTCTAAGTCTCCCAATCCCACATCCTCAGGCCCATCCGTCGCTAGAGGAATCTTCGTCGGAAAGATGCTCAGGCCCCACCTCCATTCCCCGATGTTGCTTAAGCACTGCATCGAAAACCTAAGTTAGTAAGAGTGTCAGCCTACTCGAATATATCGCGATTATCGGGTATCCGCGATCGTGAGACACTGAGCTCGGAAGACGATCATAGATAGGGAGGAACCGGGCTACGGGCTAGAGCACGTTTCTCCGAACTTACAGGCAACGGTACAGGAGGTGATCCCCTATGGTCTACCACTTCGACACAGTTACCAGGGCTTTAAACAGTGGATTGCAGAGCGGTTCAGAAGAATACGAGGCCCGATGGGCACAGGCGGGCGTGCGAAATGCAGAGTGGGCAGCATCATGGCTCGGCACTCTGAAGAACCTTCAGGGGGACTGGAGGGTCGAGTGGTTGAGCGTCCCACTGCCGATGCCGCCTGTCTGGAAGAGGATCCAGGGTGGCCGGGGTGAGACTCGGATCTCGCCTTTCGAGCTGAGGCTTCCCTTCGAGCTAGAGCAGGGCGAGGGGAGCGTAGCCCTGATCTACCACCAGCCTCTCTCCTTCCTGGTAGACGAGTTGCGCCTCGAAGCAGATGGCACGTGGCTCGGACGGGCAGAAGCGGTGGGCATCCGTTACGCCTGGTTCAGCATGGTACCGAGGTAGAGCCTCCGTAGCCCGTATCGCTCCCCACACCGCTCTGCGGGTCGCTACAGGCCGAGCGCAGGTTCGAAGTATGCTACGCTGTCCAGCCGGCCGGACCGGGACAGTGGCGGGTGAGGCTACCCTCGGGGTCGGGATGGATCTCCGACGCGATGGGCATCGGTCTCCTATCGTTCGTTCTGTTGGCGCTCGAGCGGGAGCGGGGACCTTCGCAGGGGCAGGACGGGGCGGCGACCAGCGTCGGGCTCTTCGGAATGTTCGTGGGGGCGGCTCGGTGATCTTGCGGATCGACGGGCGCAAGGTACCGCGAGCCCGTTCGTGCTCGGCCTCATGCTCGGCCCTACGGGGCTGGGTCATAGCCGTCTTCGGTATGTTCGCCACCGTTCTGCTTAGTACCGCTGCGAACGTCCGGTTTCGGGGGGAGAGACGAGGGGGCGGACCCTGGCCGAGATCTACGAGCCAACGGCCGACTCCGCTACCGGCCAAGCTTAGAACTCAGCGTCAAAAACCTCTACGCCCGGGTCATGAGCGCTTTGTAGGTCTGGTGAAGGTAGTCGGAGATGGTGAGGACGGTTAGGATTGTTGCCACCAGTCGGGTAACGCGCGGTGCGAGTACAAGGCCGTAGGTTAAGAAGGCGGCGACCCACATGCCGAGGCAAAACTGGCAAAGTATGAGCTCACCCACAGACTTTCTGAGACCACTACCCCGAGGCTGCTCCTCGACGTTCTTGGGACTCTCTTTCCCCTGGTACTCCGCAAATGGGGCGCGCAGAGGGCTCGTAACCGCGTCGTTGGACCCGATCAAGCTCAGCTTGTGGGTAGCCATCCCGAGCAACGCGATGTCCTTTGTGTCTACCCGCTCCGGTATGTTTCTTCCCGTGCCTTTGGCTATCAAGACAAAGACGGCAAAGATCAAGTTAAAGATTCCCATCAGCGTCGCGTAGGAGGAGAGCCTCTCCTCATCGCCGCCATAACCTTCGAAAATATTCCGCAACGCGTCCTCACTCGTCTTCTCGCTCAAGGTCCGCTCCCTCGTATTCTCGCGCCGTTTCGGCAGATTATACTGACCATCATCCTCTGGTTCATCCGGGTCAACGTCGTTATGCCCAACCTGGCGACTTTTGCGCTCGCGCAGAGCACCACGTAGTTTGGGGAGAGCGCCAACCTATACGCCATCCAGGCAATCGGTGGAGGTTGTACCCATATACCTGTTCCTGCCTCCGACGAGGCCGGCTACATCTCCGGCGAGGTAGTAGGTGGGGAGCCACTGGCCACCTACAGAGCACCCGCAAATCACCTAAATGCCGCTTTCAAAATCCGACCTGCTCGGGGATCGCGCACGTTGTAACGATGCGTTAGGCTACGCTTGAAAGCGTACGCTCAAGAGAGCGGACGGGAGAAGACTTTATGGGCATCGTCGTCCAGAAGTACGGCGGCAGCTCGGTGGCGACGGCCGAGCATATAAAGGCGGTGGCCGAAAGAGTGAAGAAGGCCCACGATGAGGAGGGCCTAGACCTGGTGGTAGTCGTCTCGGCGATGGGCAAGACGACTGACCGTCTGCTCGCGCTCTCGGGCGAGGTCAGCAGGAACCCGTCGCTGCGAGAGATAGACCAACTTCTCTCGACCGGCGAGCAGCAGTCGGTGGCGCTACTGGCGATAGCGCTCCACGATCGCGGGGTTGCCGCTACTTCTCTCTCGGGGCCGCAAGCCGGAATGAAGACGACTGGGCGCTACGGCTCCGGCGTCATCTCCGAGGTACAGCCCGAGAGGATGCAGCAACTACTCGCCGAAGGCCAAGTCGTCATCGTCGCCGGTTTTCAGGGGATGAACGCTTTGGGCGACGTGATGACCCTGGGACGCGGCGGCTCGGATACGACGGCCGTGGCCCTGGCGGCGGCTCTAAAGGCCGAGCGTTGCGAGATCTATACCGACGTCGAGGGTGTCTACACAGCCGACCCGAGGATAGTCCCCCAAGCTCGCCGGATACCCGAGATCCTGCCGTCCGAGATGGCCGAGATGGCGTGGCGGGGGGCGAAGGTTATGCACCCGCGAGCGGTCGAGCTCGGGGCGCTCTACGGTGTGGAGGTCCACGTCCGCTCCTCTTTCAACGAGGGTCCGGGTACAATCATCAGGGAGGATAGAGATTTGGAGCGTTTGGAGACCCGCGAGACTATAGCAGGCATCGTCCACGATCTGGATGTCTCGCGCATCGCACTCACGGGCATCCGAACTGGTCCCGGCACGATGAGCCGCATCTTCACCCCATTGGCGGAGGCCGGCGTCTCCGTGGATGTCATCGTCGAGAGCCCTAGCAAAGAGGGTTCCTCCGACGTTGCCTTCACGGTCGGACGAGCCGAGTACCCAGAGGCGCGCCGGGTAGCGGGCGAGATAGCCGCTCTCTTAGGCGGCGAGATCGAAGGAGAAGAGGAGCTGGGCAAGATAAGCGTGGTGGGGACCGGTATGCTCAACAGGCCTGGCTACGCGGCACAGATGTTCGGCTCTCTGGGAAGAGCGGGTATCCCGATAAGGATGGTCTCGACCTCTGAGATACAGGTGACGTGCGTTATACCGGCGAGCCAGGTGGAGGAGGCGGTACGGCGCCTCCACGAGGACTTTGAATTGGAGGAGAGAGATGTTTAGCGGCGTGTTCACGGCTCTCGTCACCCCGTTCAAGAACGGCGAGGTGGATGTCGAGGCCCTAGAAGGGATGATCGAGTTCCAGATAGAAGGGGGCGTCCATGGTCTCGTCCCCTGTGGTACCACAGGGGAATCCCCAACTCTGAGCGAGGATGAGGATCGGCTCGTCATCGAGACCGTCGTGCGCGTGGCGCATGGACGGGTGCCCGTGATCGCGGGGACCGGCTCGAACAACACTGAGAGCGCATTAAAGTACACGAAGATGGCCGAAGAGGTCGGGGCAGACGGTTCCCTACAGGTCGCCCCCTACTACAACAAACCGACTCAGGAGGGGCTCTACAGGCACTTCGCCGCGCTCGCTGAGAGCACTAGCTTGCCCCTCGTTCTCTACAACATCCCCGGGCGTACGAGCGTGACTATCTCGGCAGAGACTATAGCCCGCCTGGCGGAGATACCGAATATCGTCGGGGTTAAGGACTCGACCCTCTCGATGAACATGGTGGCCGACGTGAAGCACCTCTGCGGCGAGGAGTTCGACATCCTATCGGGCGACGATCCGATGACGCTCCCACTTATATCTTTAGGCGGGGTCGGTGTGATCTCCGTCGCCTCGAACGTCGCCCCCGGCGCGGTCTCTGAGAAGGTAGAAGCACTCTTGAGCGGCAACTACGAGCGGGGCCGCGAGCTCCACTACGAGCTTCTGCCCCTCTTCAGGGCACTCTTCGTCGAGACAAATCCCATACCCGTAAAGGCTGCCGCCTCTCTTCTGGGTCTGTGCTCTGATGAGATGCGTCTCCCCCTCGTGCCGATGTCAGGCGAGAACCTGAGTAGCCTGCAGACAGTCATGGATGAGAGTGCCCACCTCCTCCCCACCCCTGAAGAGGTGCTTTGAAGGGAGAAGCGCTTTGACTCGTGTAGCCATAATCGGCGCCGCGGGCCGTATGGGCCGCGAGCTCTGCTACGCCGCCCTCAAGAAGGAAGGGATAGAGCTCGTGGGCGGTACTGAGGAGCCCGGGTCCCCTACTCTAGGGGCCGACCTCGGTGAGATCTGCGGATGGGGTAGGATCGGGGTCGCTACAACGGAGAACCCGCCCGAAGAGGCCGAGGTCCTCGTTGAGTTCACTACCCCAGAGGCGACCGTCGCTCACCTCTCCTACCGCCGGCCCCTGGTTATCGGGACCACGGGCCTGGTCCCGGAGCAGCACTCAAAGGTCGAAGAAGCGGCGAAGAGCGTACCCGTAATGCTCGCCCCGAACATGAGCGTCGGGGTAAACCTGCTGCGCGAGGTGGTCCGGGAACTCTCTGAAAAGCTCGCCGGCTACGACATCGAGGTCGTCGAGGCGCACCACAGAAACAAAAAGGATGCCCCTTCGGGGACGGCGCTGCTCCTGGCGCGGGCCGCCGCCGAGGGTCGGAGACTGAGCCTGGAAGAGGTGGCCGTCTATGGGCGGGAGGGCGTAGCGCCGCGCAACGAAGGTGAGATCGGCATACACGCATTGCGTGGCGGGGCGGTCGTCGGCGAACACCGCTTAATCTTCTACTCCGAAGGAGAGGAAGTAGAAGTAACCCACCGCGCCCTCTCGCGGAGCACCTTCGCCGCAGGCGCTCTTAGGGCCGCGCAGTTCGTTGCCACCGCAGAGCCCGGTCTCTACTCGATGAGGGACGTTTTAAGTAGGTAAACGCCCTAACCTGCCTCCGTCGGCCTCAGCTCCACTATCCCAGCTACGATCAGCAGTATCAAAAGAAGCCGGAACAGCTCGCTCGCGGTGGAGAGCAGAAAGGAGCTAAGACTACGGAGGCGAACAGGTCCAAGGTAGGCCCCTACCTCATAAAACCCTCCAAGGGCTTAAGTCCCACCAACGAACCCTATGTTGAAAGGACCGTCCAGGAATAATAGATCCACGCCATACGACTCCTTTCTGCATGAGGTAATCTTCGCGCTAAACTAACCGAAAAACACCCTAGAAAGAGGAAAATGACCGGCACGAAAACCTCTATTCCTCCGCTGATACCACGCGAGATCCTCTTCGGCAACCCGGAGAAGGCCCAGCCACGCCTCTCCCCGGATGGGAGGCGCCTCGCCTACCTCGCTCCGGTGGAGGGCGTCTTGAATGTATGGGTAGGACCGGTGAACTCTCCCGTGGACGGCGAGGACTTCAAGCCGGTAACGAAAGACAAGAAGCGCGGTATACGCGTCTACCTCTGGGCCGAAGACAACGAGCACATCGTCTACCTCCAGGATGTCGGCGGGAACGAGGACTGGCGCATCTACGGCACCGACCCTAGCACTCAGGAGACGTGGGATCTCACGCCCTTCGAGGGCGTCCAAGCGCAGCTCCTTGCGAAAAACAAACGCTTCCCGGACACGCTCCTCG
Organism: Actinomycetota bacterium; assembly: GCA_030861485.1. Lineage (GTDB taxonomy): Bacteria > Actinomycetota > Rubrobacteria > Rubrobacterales > Rubrobacteraceae > Rubrobacter_F. The sequence continues at coordinate 22,051 of JALZFP010000272.1, forward strand.
TCGGCCTCAACAAAGAGAACCCGCAGGTCCACGACGTCTACCGCCTCTCGATCTCCAGCGGAAAGCTGGACTCTGTAGCAAAGAATCCCGGCAACGTGGCGCGGTGGGTGCCCGATAGGGACTTCAAGGTGCGCGGTGCCCTCGCCGCCACCCCCGAGGGTGGTTTCGATCTCCTCTTCCGCGAAACAGAACAGAACGACTGGAGCACGCTCGTGAGGTGGGGTCCTGAGGACGCCCTGAACAGCGGCCCGGTCGGTTTCTCGGGGGACGGGAAAAGGATATACCTCCTCGACTCGCGGGAGGCGAACGCCACCCGGCTCGTCGCGCTCGATCTGCAAGGAGGCCCCCCGGAGACGCTCGCCGGGGACGAGCGCTACGACGTAGGCGAGGTGCTCTTACACCCCGACACCTACGAGGTTCAGGCCGCGGCGATCGAGAGGGCTCGCGCCGAATGGACCGTGCTCGACGAGAGCGTCAGGGAAGACTTCAAGGCTATAGAGAAGCTCAACCGGGGGGACTTCGCCGTGACGAGCCGCGACCGGGCAGACGAGCGATGGCTCGTGGCCTTCACGGTGGACGAGGGCGGGGCCTCCTACTACTCCTACGACCGCCGGAAGAGGGAGGGACATCACCTCTTCGACGCGAGGCCGGGATTGGCCGGGTATACCCTGGCCCGGAGGGAGCCCGTCTCCTTCACAACCCGAGACGGCCTCAAAATAGAGGGCTACCTTACCCTGCCACCCGGCTCGGGGCGTGAGAACCTACCGATGGTGCTGAACGTTCACGGGGGACCGTGGGCGCGGGATGGGTGGGGCTACGATCCAGAGGCGCAGTGGCTGGCGAACAGGGGGTACGCCTGTCTACAGGTCAATTACCGTGGCTCGACCGGCTACGGTAAGGAGTTCCTAAATGCCGGGAACAAGGAGTGGGGCGCCAAGATGCACGAGGACCTCGTGGACGCCGTCCGCTGGGCCGTAGACGAAGTCATAGCGGACCCTGAACGGGTGGCGATCTACGGCGGGTCCTACGGCGGGTACGCGGCGCTGGTGGGGGCTACGTTCACGCCCGACCTCTTCCGGTGCGCTGTAGACATCGTGGGACCGAGCAGTCTCACCACGCTAATAAACAGCATCCCGCCCTACTGGTCCACGTTCCTTGCAACCTTCCACGAGCGAGTCGGCAATCCAGAGACCGAAGAAGAGTTCCTAAAGAGCCGCTCACCACTCTTCTTTGTGGACAGGATTAAGATACCTATGCTGATAGCACAGGGAGCGAACGACCCGCGCGTGAAGCAGGCTGAATCCGAGCAGATAGTCGCCGCGATGCGGGAGAAGGGCATAGATCACGAGTATCTGCTCTTTGAGGACGAGGGCCACGGCTTCGCCCGGCCCGAGAACCGCCTGAAGTTCTACGCTGCAGCCGAGAAGTTCCTTGCCAAGCACCTCGGTGGCCGCCACGAGGACGACGGGGCCTTAGTTTAAACTCGGCCAGTTTCCGCTACAGCTCGGCGATTACAAACGAGAACAGACGCCTGCTGCCGTAGCAGAAGCTACCAGCTTTCCACCCTCCCGATAGGCGTCGAGCGTAATGGTATCGGCGAGAGAGGCGGGTAACGTATATGTGCTACCTCCCAAGCTCATCGTGCAGCCACGCACACTCGTACCGAATCGAACTCATACGCAAGCAGATCCATGAGAGCCCGTCACGCCATGTCTCGTCCGGCGAACGCCAGTACTTGCGCATAACGCCTACGGTACGCAAGCCAACCTTCTCGAGGTTCGAATCGCCAAGGCGTTGCGAGCCGCTGAGTCGATCGTGGGCCGGTGATGTTCCCCGCCTGTGATCGGGTAGCGCGCGAGCTTTCGCACCCCATCGGCTCCCAAGCCCGCTCGTACTACACGCTTGCGAGGAAGACGACAATTCCTGCGCGGCGGAAGCTACATACAAACCTATCCGTCAGGATAGAGCTTGCTTCTACCCTCCTTCAGGCTCTCTCCGCCTCGGAGGAATCATTATCGGCCACCATCGAGATCAGGCTCTCCACCCAGGTTGGATCTACACCCATGTCCTGCGCGATCTCGTCAGTAGACATCCCGGCACGGCGCCGCTTCTCGACCTCTTCTTCGAGACAGACTTCCCCTTTGTTGTCCAACGCTCACCTACCCCTCAACGCCGACTGTACGTTATTTATACCAGCAAAGAGCTTGGCCTTCCCGGAGGCCGGGGATAGAATCCCCTCATGAGCTTTACCAAGATGCACGGTGCAGGTAACGACTTCATCATCTTCGAACCTGATAAGGTCGAGGAGGTGGGCCTCCCTGACCTCGCCCGCACAGCGTGTGACCGGCATTTCGGCATCGGGGCGGACGGGATACTCGTGCCAACCTCCTCGGAGGTCGCGGACCTAAAGATGGTCTACCTGAACTCGGACGGCTCATACTCTCAGATGTGCGGTAACGGTCTCCGCTGCCTCGCTCGCTACGCCCGCGACCAAGGACTCGTCGACCGAGACTCCTTAACAGTGGAGACCGGAGCTGGGATCAAGAAAATTTTGCTCTACGATGATGGTTCCTCCCGGGTGGATATGGGGTCACCATCTTTGGGATCTGAAACCGAGCTCAGAGGCTACACCTTTCTCCGGGTTTCGTTGGGCAACCCGCACGTCGTGACTTTTTTGGACAGCGAAGCGGAGGTCGAGGCGTTAGCTCTGAGAGAGGTAGGACCACCCATCGAGCAGGATCCCCTCTTCCCCGAGAAGACTAACGTGGAGTTCGCCTACCCGCGTACGACACGCGAAGTAAGAATGAGAATCTGGGAGCGTGGCGCAGGCGAAACCCTAGCCAGCGGCTCGGGCTCGTGCGCGACGGCGGTCGCGGCGATACACTCGGGTCTCGCTGAGAGCCCGGTATCCGTAATCCTCGATGGCGGTATCGTCGAAATAGAGTGGGAGGGCGAGGTGGAGCCAGTGTATATGAAGGGCCCTGCGGAGTACATCTGCGAGGGAGAGCTGCTCTTGTAGAGGAAGGGACGGGCGTTTTAGGAGGGGCAATAAGGAACACTGGCCCGTAATACCGCTCATTATGACCGGAAAGGCCACTTCTACCATCGCCCCCAAGCGTAGTATTTCGTACAGAAAAGTTAACCGATAGCCAACAAAGTAAGAGTGCTTATCTGGTTACTTTAAGAGAAGGTGGATCAAGATTTGCCCCCCTCTACCACTCTCGACCTAGCTACCAATAGTACTGCTGCAAGTTACCCGAAAAGCGCCTTGTTCTTATCCAAATATTTTTGGAAGATCACCTACAACTGGGCGGGGCCCAGAGCGCTCTGCTCGAGATCCTGAGACACCACTTTCCATCGCCTACGATATTGATCGTGCCGGTCTGGTCCTGTGTACTCTCATTAGTCGCCACCTATATTGAGCAGCTGCAGAGCGACGTTCGCACCGCTGTTCTCTATCATGACGCTCTGCTCGTGGGCAAAAGCCGGAGCCGCAAAGACCGACTCATCGTCAACACCGCCACCAACGCGACGAAGTTCTTCGCTTGTAAATATCCTTTCTCTGTTTTTCGGACCTGCACTTTTTCTGGGCATAAGAATCGCTTAATCTAATGCTTTTACTCCTTATCTCTCGTGTCTAGTACGAATTGGGCAATGCCTTCGTACTAGGCTCCTCGACCGAGGAGTTCCTGTGCCCCGTGCCGGTCGGCGGATATTTGCTCTAGATGAGGGATGTGCCTAGAATAATTCAGAGGGAGAACAGAGAAGGAACAGGTGTCGTATTCGCGTGCTGGAGTTCAGATGAGCGTGCCGCTGCGGATTTTGATTGTTGAGGACTCCGAAAACGACGCTTTGCTGTTGCTTAGAGAACTGAGGCGTGGTGGCTACAAGCCCGACAATGAGCGGGTGGACACGGCGGCAGATATGGAGGCCGCTCTCGAGAAACGGGATTGGGATCTTGTGATCTCAGATCACTCCATGCCGAGCTTCAGCTCCTCAGCAGCGTTGGAGATCTTGCAGCGCAAGGGTCTAGACCTGCCATTCATAATCGTCTCTGGCCAGATCGGAGAGGACGCCGCGGTCGCTGCGATGAAGGCCGGGGCCCACGACTACATTATGAAAGATAATCTGGCCCGGCTCAACACCGCAATCGAGCGGGAGCTCAGAGAGGCGGAGGTGCGGCGAGAACGCCGACAAGCCGAAGAGAAGTACCGCTCCATCTTCGAGAATGCTGTCGAGGGCATCTTCCAGACTACAGCTGACGGAAGGTTCCTGACGGCGAATCCCGCGCTGGCCCGCATGTACGGCTACGGATCGCCAGAGGAGTTACTGACGACCGTCTCCAATATAGAAGATCAGCTCTATGTAGATCCCGAGCGCCGGGCGGAGTTCAACCGCGTAGTGCAGCAGCACGACATAGTATCGGGTTTCGAGATCCAAATATATCGCAAGGACGGGAGCGTGATGTGGGCTTCGGTAAGCGCACGCGCCGTCCGGAACGCCAGCGGCGAGTTGCTCGGCTATGAAGGTACGGTGGAAGACATAACAGAGCGCAAGCGAGCCGAGGAGGCCTTGCACGAGATCCGGGAAGCAGAGCGTCGTCGGATCGCCCGAGACCTGCACGACGAGGCTATGCAGGACTTGGCTTTCGTACTGCAGAGTCTGCAGTTCGCGCAGTTAACTTCCGGAGATAGAGGACAGGACGATAGGTTGGGGCAGGAGATTGCGGCCCTCCGGAGGGTGGTGGCCGGGCTCCGCAACGCCGTCTACGACCTGCGCCTTGGTAGCGAAGACCGCTCTTTGCTCCGGTCGCTCGAATCTCTTATAGAGCTGAACCGACAGATGGCCCCGGAGCGGGAGCTAGAGTTGGTCGTAGAGGAGAACTTCTCCACGCAGCTCACCGGGGCGATGAGGACCGAACTCTCGCGTATCGTCCAGGAGGCGCTGGTCAACGTACGGCGTCACTCGGGTGCCACATGGGCCCGAGTAACTCTAGGGCACGAGGGCGACGAGGTTTGGATAGAGATCGTCGACAATGGACGAGGCTTCGAGCCGAGGAAGAGCGCGGGGATAGGGCTTACGGGGATGCAAGAGCGGGTCGGCGCACTAGGCGGGAAGCTAGAGATATGGAGCAAGCCCGGAGAGGGCACGAGGGTCACCCTCCGCGTCGCGCTTCCCACTAACCTAAACTCCAACGCTTGATCAGAGATTGCTCGGGTGACTTTTCAAGCCCATCATCCCATTGTCGTAGTCGAGAAGCTGTAGCCGATCCGGGGTCATAAAGGGGAGCTATGGAGCGCATCTTACTTGTCGAAGATCATACCGTGTTACGGCAGACCCTAGCGCTCGCCTTCGATCGGGAGCAGGGGTTCAGGGTGGCCGCTCAGGCGGGCACCCTAGCCGAAGCACGCGAACTCCTAGAAGAGCTTAAGGACGCGATAGACGCAGCGGTAGTAGACCTATCCTTACCCGACGGGGAAGGGACAGAGCTTATAGAGATGCTACGTAAGACAAATCCCGATTTTAGAGCACTGGTCCTAACAGGTAGCCTCGACCGTACGGACTTCGCCCGGGCAGTCGAGGCGGGAGCCGCGGGAGTTTTGCACAAGTCAGCTGGTTTAGACGAGATCATCAGTGCGGTGAGGCACCTGTGCACGGGTGAGGCGCTGCTCCCGACAGAGGAGATCGCCGAACTGCTTCGCTTGGCGAGCAAGACCCGCAAGCAGGAGCGCGAAGCGCGGGCGACTGTCGAACGGATTACCCCCCGCGAGCGGGAGGTGCTCCAAGGACTCGCCGAAGGCCTAACTAACAAGGAGATCGCACGTCGCCTGCACATAAGCTTGGACACCGAACGCACACACGTACACAATGTTCTAAATAAGACCGGCGCCCACTCGCAGCTTCAGGTCCTCATGTTCGCCGTGCGCCACGGCATTGTCGAACTGCGTTAGAAACGCGCTAGAAAGAGCATCTCCAGCTCTCGGGTGCTTCTCAGCAGAATTTTACCTGCCCCGTCGCCCGTATGAGTGTAGGCGATGGTACATGGCCTCCGAGATTATACGTTCAAAAATCACTCGTTCGCATGATGCCAGGCCTACTAGTCTTGAGTCATGATCCAGGTGTAGTGCTCTACGAATAAAAGGAAAAATGAATGAGATCTCAACATCATATAGTCTGCCCTCTTTGTGAGCCGGGCGAATTGCACTTTAGCGGCGCGTACGCTGCTCGCTGCGATGAGTGTAAAGCTGTTCTGAACGTGATCCTGAAGACCCTCCAGGAGATAATTGCTTTGCCCGCCGCCTTTGGAACCTACGCCTGCGAGTGCGGCCGTCCAGAGATGCGTAACCGCCCGGCAGGGTATCTCGGTGTCCGGCTCGCGGTGCCGAGATCCTGCCCCTGAGGAACATGCAGGGACGGCTCGGTACCGCGATGGATGGTAAGGGCCCTGATGGAGAGCGGCAAAGCCCGGCAGAACGGATGAGCGTGTGAGTAACAAGACTATACTGCTGGTCGAGGACAACCCAGACGACGAGCTGCTTACTATACGAGCCCTGATGAGGAACAAGATTCTCAACGAGATCGTGGTGGCTCGCGATGGAGCCGAGGCCCTGGATTACCTCTTCGGTAAGGAAAAGTATAAGGGCAGGGATATGATTGCGACGCCGCAGCTCATCCTCTTAGACCTGAAGCTGCCGAAGGTTGACGGGCTTGAGGTCTTGAGGCGCATAAGGGCCGACGAGCGCACAAGGCTCTTACCGGTAGTCATCCTCACCTCCTCAAAGGAGCAGCAGGACCTTGTAGACGGCT
>JALZFP010000319.1 GCA_030861485.1 Actinomycetota bacterium
CGTGATAACCGCGGAGGGCAAGCACGCTCAGGTCGGCTGGGGGGCCAAAGCTGCTTTGTCTGAAAGCCCTTACCCCGAGAGCCAGCGGGCAACGTCCGGAGCGTGATAGCTTATGATGATCTCCGCCCCCGCGCGCTTTATTCCTGTTAGGGCCTCGAGGACCGCCCGCTCCTCGTCCAGCCATCCGTTCCCAGCGGCGGCCTTGAGCATCGAGTATTCGCCGCTCACGTTGTAGGCGGCGACGGGAAGATCGGCAGCCTCCCGCACCCTGCTTATAACGTCGAGGTAGGGCAACGCTGGCTTGACCATGACGATGTCCGCCCCCTCCTCTATGTCTAGCGCGACCTCGCGCAGCGCCTCGCGGGCGTTCGCGGGGTCCATCTGGTAGCCGCGCCGGTCTCCGAACTGCGGGGCGCTCTCCGCGGCCTCGCGGAACGGACCGTAGAAGGCGGAGGCGTACTTCGCGGAGTAGGCCATGATCGGGATCTCTGTAAAGCCCTCGCGGTCGAGCTCGCTCCGCAGCGCCGCCACCCGCCCGTCCATCATATCCGAGGGCGCGACGATGTCCGCCCCAGCCTCGGCCTGACTCGTGGCGGTGCGAGCCAGTAGCTCGACGCTGACATCGTTTAAAACCTCGCCGCGCTCCCTATCCACGATCCCACAGTGGCCGTGGCTCGTGTATTCGCACAGGCACACGTCCGTCACTACCAGAAGCTCCGGTAGGGCGTCCTTGATCGCCCGCGTAGCGAGTTGCACTACGCCTTCCGGATCGTAGGCCCCGCTCGCCGCCTCGTCCTTCTCATGGGGGATGCCGAAGAGCATGACGCCCGGGATACCCAGCTCGTGTGCCCTCGTCGCCTCTTCAACGGCGTGGTTTATGGAGAGCTGGAAGATGTTCGGCATCGAGGATATGGGGTTCCTCACGTCTTCGCCAGCCGCTACAAAGATGGGGTAGATAAAATCCTTCGGGGAGAGCTCCGTCTCTCGCACGAGGCCGCGCAGGCTGGTCGTGCGGCGCGTCCTGCGAAGCCTCTGCTGTGGGAATGCCATAGGTTACCCGCCTTTCCTGACCGTGCCACCGGTGGTAAGGAGACCCGCCACCGCGCTCACGAGACCCCTGATAGTGTACTCCTCCGCCTCCGCATCGACCCGGATAGCGTGGTCGCGGGCGGTATTCGCCGTAACCGGCCCGATGCACGCTACCGCCGTCTTTGAGAGAAGCCGTCCCGCCTCCTTCTCGCCGAAAGAGCGGACGAAGTTCTCGACCGTCGAGCTCGCGGTAAAGGTGACGCAGTCGATCTGACCGTTCTCTAACAGCCCCTTTAACCGTTCCCGGCCCTCGCCCGAGGGCACTGACTCGTAAGACGGGGGGACCACCACCTCCGCTCCGGCCTCGCGAAGCTTCTGCGGCAGTATCTCACGAGCCACCTTCGCCCGCGGGATCAATATCCTCTTGTCCCTCAACGAATCTTCCGTGAGCGCACCGATCAGGGCCTCCGCCCTGTACTCGTCGGGCGTCACGTCCACCCGGAGCCCCGCCCCCTCCACCCTTTGCGCCGTCGCCGGCCCTATCGCCGCCAGCTTCGCCCAGCGCGGCACCGCCCTGAGGTCCAGGCCGTGGTGCTCGAGGCGCTCCACAAACGCCTGGACGCCGTTAACGCTGGTGAAGACGATCCAGTCAAAGGAGTCGAGGTTCCGGATCGCCTCATCCAGAGGACCGAAGTTCTCTGGCGGCTTTATCTCGATGGTCGGAAACTCAAAGACCGCGGCCCCTAACGTCTCCAGCTCCCGCGACAGCTCCCCGGCCTGGGCCCGCGCCCGGGTGACCACGACGCGCCGCCCGAAGAGCGGCTTTTTCTCGAACCAGGCGAGCCCATCCTCGCGTAGCGCCACGACGTCCCCCACGACCGTAACCGCGGGTGGCTTCAGGTTCGCCTCCTCCACCCTTTGGGCGATGTTCTCCAGGGTGCCGGTTACGGTACGTTGCTCGGGAAGGGTGCCCCACCGGACGCAGGCAACCGGGGTATCGGGATCTCGTCCGCCCGCGATGAGCCTGTCGGTGATCTCCTCAAGCCTCCCCACGCCCATGTACAGGACCAGCGTCTCGGCACCGTTGGCAAGCCGCTTCCAGTCCACGTCCGGTTCCCCCTTCGCCGGGTCCTCGTGGCCGGTTACAAAGGCGACGCTCGTGGAGACGCCGCGCTGCGTGACGGGGATACCGGCGTAGGCCGGCGCCGCTATGCCGCTTGTGACGCCGGGGACGACCTCGAAGGGCAGCCCGGCGCGTTCGAGCTCTAGAGCCTCCTCGCCCCCGCGGCCGAAGACGTAAGGGTCCCCGCCTTTGAGGCGGACGACCGTTTTGCCGGCGCGGCCGAGCTCAACGAGGAGCGCATTGATCTCCTCCTGCGGCATCGTCGGCTCTCCCGGTTTCTTGCCGACGTAGATAAGCTCGGCACCGGGCCGGGCGTAGGCGAGCAGAGCCTCGGGAGCGAGCCGGTCATAGACCACCGCATCCGCTCTACCCAGGCACTCAACCCCCTTGACGGTAAAGAGGCCCAGGTCGCCGGGGCCACTCCCAACCAGGTAGATCACCGGCTTCTCACCTCCCTTATCTCCCCAAGCACCACCGCGGCCCCCTGATCCAGGAGATCCCGCGCAAGCCGCCTCCCAACCTCCTCAGGCTTCTCGCCCTCCGCCTCGCCCCGGTACACCAGCGCCCCGTCCGGCGAAGCCACCACACCCCGGAGCCGCACCCGCGAACCTTCCACATCGCCCAGAGCCCCGACCGGCACCCGGCAGCCCCCCTCCAGGGCTTTCAGCAGCGCCCGTTCCGCGCGAACCGCCCTCCCGGTCTCCTCGTGGTTCAACGCCTCGCCGACGGTCTCGCGGAGCGGGTGCTCCTCCAGCATCGCCACGGCCAGGGCCCCCTGGCCCACCGCGGGGAGCATAACCTCTGGCGACACGACCACGTGCGGAACGTCGAGACCGAGACGTAAAAGCCCGGCGCGGGCAAGGAGGAGGGCGTCAGCCTCCCCCTCGCGCATCTTGCGCACCCTCGTGTCTACGTTGCCCCGGATCTCCACCACCCTCAGGTCCGGGCGGCGGTGTAGAAGCTGGGCGCGGCGTCGGAGGCTCGAAGTGGCGACGACGGTCCCTTCCGGCAAACCCTGCACGTCGTAACCCCGCCCGGAGGCGAGAGCATCCGAAGGGTCGTGGCGTTCAGTGAACGCCGCGAGGATCAAGCCTGCCGGGATCTCGGTCGGCACGTCCTTTGCGGAGTGTATAGCGAGGTCGATCTCATCCCGCAGCAAGGCCTCATCGAGCTGGCGGGTAAAGACGTCGCGCTGGTCTATGGCGGAGAGCGGCGTCTCCGGGTGGTGCTCGCTGGTCGTCTTTATTACCCGGACTTTCACTTCGAGGCCCGCCGCCCGCAAGCTCGCGGCACTCGCGTTCGCCTGCGTGAGGGCAAGCTTCGAGCCTCGCGTCCCCAGAACCACGGGCCGCGTGCGGTTCACGACGGTTCGGCGCGGTCCTTGTGGTGCAGCTCTAGGGAGCCGGAGAGAGCCAGGATGTGACGCCGCACCTCGGTGCTTTCGAGTGGAGCACCTGCCTCAGCGAGGGCCTTGAGCTCCTGGATGGGGCCGTGGAGGAGCTTGTTAACGAGGCTGTGGCTCATCTTCTCGACGGCTTCGGCCTCCTCGGGCGAGAGGCCGATACCCTTGAGGGCGCGAGCGACCTCGTGACGCCGGATGCGCTCGGCGCCATCCCTCAGCTCCTTGATCAAAGGTACGACGTGCAGCGTCGAGATCCAGCTCATGTACTCCAGAACGGCGGGTCCTATCATGGCCTCCCCCGCCGCCGCCGCCGCGGTCCGGTCTTCCGAGTTGCGGTCCACGACCGCCTGCAGGTCGTCCACGTCGTAGAGGTAGGCCCGGTCCAGGGTCTGCACGACCGGGTCCACGTCTCGCGGAACCGCGATGTCTATAAAGAACAGAGGATCCTCCCTCCGGTCGAGGGCCCCCGCGACCAACTCGCTCCCGACGACCCACTCGCCGGAGCCGGTCGAGCTGACCACCACGTCCGCCGCTGGTAGCTCCTCGGCCAGAGAGTCGAAGCTCACCGCCACACCCCCAACGCTCTCGGCAAGCGACGCAGCCCGTCCGGCGGTGCGGTTGGCTATCCGGATCTCCCGAACCCCGCTACCCTTAAGATGCTTGACGACGAGCCCGCTCATCTCCCCCGCCCCGAGGACCAGGGCGCGCCTGCCTCCGAGCGTCCCGAAGACCTCTTCCGCGAGCTTCACCGCCACGCGCGGCACCGAGAGTGAGCTGTTCCCGAGACCCGTCTCCGAGCGGACCCGTTTGCCGACCCGCAGGGCGGTATGGAAGAGCCGGTTGAGGATCGGACCCGTGCAAAGCTCCTCGGTCGCCGCCCGGTACGCCTCGCGCACCTGCCCCAGGATCTGGCCCTCCCCCACCACCATCGAGTCGAGCGAACTCGCTACCCGGTACAGATGTCGCACGGCCTCGTCGTCCGTCAGCCAGTACGAGTGCCGCGTCAGACAGTCTTCCCCGATCCCTTTCTCGACGGCCAGAGCCTTAAAGAGCATCTCCTTCGCACCCTCATCCTCGACCACCGCGCAGAGCTCCGTCCGGTTGCAAGTGGAGAGGAGGACCGCCTCGGCGACAGAGCCCTCTTTCTTGAGACGCCGCAGAAAAGAGCGGGCCGCGCACGGCGAGAAGGCCATCCTCTCCCGCACTTCTATGGGTGCCGAGCGGTGGCTCATCCCCGCAACCGTGACAAGCACTCTTCGACCACCTCCTCTAGCTCTTCCTCGGCCCTGCGCCCATCCCGCCGCGCCCTGCGCAACTCGTCCACGACACCAGCCCACTCGGAGCCGAACGTGCTCTCGAGCTCGTACCTTATCCTGCGCGCCAGCGTAGGCGAGGCTCCGCCGGTAGAGACCGCAACCTGCAACTGGCCGCGCCTCAAAACGGAGGGCAGGGCGAAGTCGCCCTCCGAAGGTACATCCGCCACGTTTACCGGTATGCCCCTCCCGCGCGCCTCCCGGGCCACCGCCGCGTTAACCCCCCGGCGGCCTGTCGCCGCGAACACGAGGAAGGCCCCCTCAAGGTCGCCCTCCCTGTAGGGCCTCCGGTGCACCTCGGCGGCTACGCTCTCGAGCTCCGGCTTTACCTCCGGTGAGACTACCACAACCTCGGCTCTAGCCTGCAGAAGCTTCCTCGCCTTCCGATTCGCGACCTCGCCACCCCCGACGACCACGCAACGCCTACCGTCGAGGTCGAGGAATATGGGGTAAAGAACGGCGTCCTCGATCTTCTCTCCTAAAACTCGCACGGATCGGGCCGGAAGTCTAGCATAACCGTGCCTCGCTCATCTCTGACGAACAAAGTGTTGCATACGCGGGCTACTCGGGCCGTATAACCCTTCAC
>JALZFP010000330.1 GCA_030861485.1 Actinomycetota bacterium
TCCCGAGTGCGCGATGCTGCCCTGCTGGAGGGTGACTTCGTGCTTTCGAGCGGCAAGAAGAGCCGGTTCTACGTAGACAAGTACCTCTTCTCGACGGAGCCCGCGCTTCTTCGGGACCTGGCGCGTGAGATCTCTGGAAGGCTCCCGGCCGGCACGGGGAGGCTCGCGGGGGTCGAGCTCGGGTCCGTGCCGCTGGTCGTGGCGGCAGCCATCGAGAGCGGTCTCTCTTACGGCATAGTCCGCAAAAGCGCCAAAGAGTATGCTACCGGCAACAGGGTCGAGGGACGCCCCTTCGAGAGGGGGGAGAAGGTGGTCCTCATCGAGGATGTCGTCACCACGGGCAGACAGGTCTTGGGGGCGGCGGCTATCCTGGAAGAGGTGGGGGCGGAGGTCGTTGGAATCCTGGCCGTCCTTGATAGGAGGGGTAAGGATTGCGCTGTTCTAGGTGATTATCCATTCGAGGCATTGCTTAGGATGGAAGATTTGGGGGCAAACAGCGGGGATTGAGCCCGATCCAGCACTCTGGTATAGTCCCCGCAATCGCGGGGGAGCCGGTAGCGGAAGCGGAAAAGGGAGGTAATGCGCACATGAACAAAACGGAGTTGATCCAGAAGATAGCCGACGAGGCCGACGGCTCCAAGAGCGAGGCCCAGCGCTTCTTTGATGCGTTCCAGGAAGTGGTCACCGACGCCCTCAAGAAGGACGAGCAGGTCCAGATTACCGGCTTCGGTAAGTTTTACGTACAGAAGCGCGATGCCCGCGAGGGTGTCAACCCTCAGACGAAAGAGAAGATGAAGATCCCGGCCTCAAAGGTGCCGAAGTTCACTGCCGGCAACGCTCTTAAAGACTCCATCAAGTAGGCTGAAAGACGAACTTTTCACGCCGCGGGGAGGGGCCTCCCGCGGCTTTTTCGAGCCTACCCCTGCGAAGCTGCCGGTGGAGCTGTCGTAGTGGACGCCCTCGTCTCCTCCGCTCGCCGTAAGGGGAGCGCCGTGGTCGTGGGGCTCGACCCAGACCCTCGGCATCTGCCTCCGCAGGTACTGGAGCGTTTGCTCGAGCGCGAGATCTCAGAGGCCGGGGCCGTCAGGGAGTTTTGTCTGGGGGTTCTCGAGGCCGTCGAGCCGGAGACGGCGGCCATGAAGCTGCAGTTGGCGTATTTTGAGCGCCTGGGACCGGAAGGGATGGGGGTATACGCGGACCTGCTAAGGGCAGCTGGCGCTTTGGGTCTCCCTACCATAGCGGACGCGAAGCGCGGGGACATAAGGCCTGTGGCCGCTGCTTACGCCGAGGCCCACCTCTCAGTCTACGGTGCCACGAGCATCACGGTCAACCCTTACATGGGTGCGGACGCGGTAGGGCCGTTCCTAGATGAAGCGCGACGTCTAGGAAGGGGTGGGGGCGTTTTCGTCCTTGTCGCTACCTCCAACCCCTCCGCGAAGATTTTTCAAAGCTCGTCAGTGCCACCGCTCTACGAGGTTGCGGCGCGGCTAGTTGAGGAACTAGGCGAGGCTGGGGCTTCAGGCTATCAGGACGTCGGGGCCGTCGTGGGCGCCACGCACCCGGAGATCGGACGCAGGGTACGCGAGCTGCTGCCGAGGACACTCTTTCTGGCCCCGGGCTACGGGGCGCAGAAGGGAGACGCCTCGGGGGTACGGGCGTTACTCGATTCGAACGGCGCGGGCGTCCTGGTCAACAGCAGCCGGAGCATCTTGCGCGCCTTCGAGGAGCCCGAGAGAGTCGGGGGCGACTACAAAAGCGCTGCAAGGGACGCGGCTCGCGGGATGCGCGAGGACCTAGCGGCTGCAGGGGTCCGGGCGTAACGGCGGTACCGTCTTCCGTACAGGGTTGTCCCTCAGGCCTCTCCTTAGTGGGCGTTGAACTCATAGAAAATCGCAGCGATCGCGACCGCCACCGTCGCTACGAAGACCAGTATCCCTATAACCTGTACTATGCTCTCTTTCGTCATGCTCTCCTCTCCTTCACTAGCCGGGGTCGGTATCTGAGTCGTACAAAACCCGGTCGAGCTCCTCCCGGAGGAGCTCTTCATTCTGTGGGTAGTGGCCATTCAGCACGAGGTCTATGGTGCCGTCCCGGATCAAGAACAGTCTGGGCACCGTTTTGACGTTGTACATGGCGGTCAGCACCCCGGCGCCGTCTTGGAGCACCGCGTAGGGGGCATCTTGTTCGTCTTCGGGGGCATTGTTGACGTAGACAGCGGCAAAGGATACCCCTTCGTTCTCGTAATCCCGGGCCATCCGTTCAAATTCCGGACGGGCCACGGAGGTGTCCTTGTTCAGGGTGCTCCAGAATGTGAGCACGTAGATGCCCTCCTCGGAGAGCTCGAAGCGGTTGCCGTCCCGGCGCTCGGACTCGAACTTCGGCGCCTTTTCGCCTATGCTCGGCGCGGGTTGGGGGAGCGTGAGGCTTCCCGTACCGGTCTCGGGTGAGCCGTAGACCCGGTAGCCCACCGCGCCAAAGAGCACGAGCAAGGCGACGATGAGCAGGCGCTTCATCGAGGGCTCGATGGGTGGGACGCGGTACGCATGGCGCGCCCATTGTAACCCCCTGCGGAGACCTTGTCCCGGTGCTCCAATCGCCGGAAAGCGCCCTACGGAGAGGAGGGAATGGGGAGGCCTACTTCGAGAAGTTGTAGTATACAGCGGTGGGGCCTTTAGAAGAGGTTCAGGGGAAAAGGGGAGGTGCTTGTAAGTGATCCTGACCGTAACCCTCAACGCCGCCGTGGACCGGACCCTCGTCGTTCCGAGCCTGACGCTCGGCCACAGGCACCGGGCAACGGAGAGCGTCGCGTTGGCGGGCGGCAAGGGTATAAACGTAGCGCGCGTTTTGAGGGCCCTCGACGTCCCGGTGCTCGCCACCGGGCTCGTCGGCGGGCGTAACGGAGACACTATCCGGGATGGCTTGAGCGAGGCGGCCATCCCTTTCGACTTCGTCGAGATACAGAGCCCCAGCCGGACGTCGACCGCTATCGTGGACCCGACCACGGGTACGCAGACAGAGATCAACGAACACGGCCCCGCCGTCTCGCCAGAGGAGGCTCACGAATTTATGGGCCGTCTCTCGTTCCTCATGGAGTACGCGACTGCTGTTGTCTTTGCTGGCAGCCTGCCAGCGAACTTGGACGAGAGCTTTCTCCTGAGCCTCTTGCGAAAGGCCAGCGAGGAGGGCCTGTATACGGTCGTCGACGCCTCTCCGACGGTCCTGAAGGCGTCACTCAAGGCCGGACCCTCCCTGGTGAGCCCGAACCAGCACGAGGCCGAGAGCGCAGTGGGCTTCGATTTTATCGAGGGGGAGGACTTCCTCCGGGGGCTAGGCAGGCTCGTCGAGCTCGGAGCCAAGGAGGCTTGTATGACGTCGCCCGAGGGCTACTCTTACCTTACTACGGAGGATGGCGTGATCTCGGCCCGGGCACCCAGGGTCGAGACCCTCTCGACCATCGGAAGCGGTGACGCCTACTTGGCTGGCCTCCTTGCGGGCCTCTTGCACCGCAAGCTTTCGTCGGTCGAGGCTGTGCGCTTGGCTGCCGGGTGCGCCGCGTCGAACGCCGAAACTTTAGGCGCCGGCGTCTTCGAGGCGCGGCGGGCCGAGGAGCTCGCCGAAGCAGTGCGGGTCGGGACGCCGTCGACGGCCTGAGTTGGGGTCAAGGCCACCGGCGGAACGGGCACCGTAGCGTGATAGACTATCGTGGCGGAAGAGAGATTGAACGTATTTGGAGGTGCAGTTTATGGCGGTCGCCGAGGTTACGGACGCCACGTTCGAGAGCGAGGTTCTCAAAGCGGACAGGCCAGTAATAGTGGATTTTTGGGCGCCATGGTGCGTGCCATGCCGGCGTGTCTCCCCGATCCTCGACGAGATGAGTGAAGACCGCGAGGACGTGCGCTTCGTTAAGCTGAACGTGGATGATAACCCCGCCACTGCGATGAACTATCAGATCACGAGCATCCCGACCATCGCCCGCTTCGAGGACGGCCAGGTCACGAGCCAGGCCGTCGGTGCCCTACCCAAGAACCAGCTCGCCTCGCAGCTAGGCTTGTAAAGAAGCTGGAGAAGCGCTGGTGTCCCTGCCGCTTCCGCATTGCTTCTCGTAACCTATCCGTTTACAATCTTGGGCGTAAAATTCTGGTATTCGGCGAGCCTGAGAGGGTTTCGGGTCTTGCCGAACGTTGTGTGTAGAGTCGGAAGAGTGAAGGAGGTGGCCAAGTGAAGTTCAAGCCGCTAGGCGAGAGGGCATTGGTAAAGCTCGTAGAGCGTGAGGAGACAACGGCCTCGGGGATCGTGCTCCCCGATACGGCCAAGGAGAAGCCACAGACGGCTCAGGTCATCGCGGTCGGCGAGTTCGAGAACGGGGTCAGAGTCAGCGAGGGCGATGTCGTGGTCTTCGCCAAGTATTCGGGGACCGAGATCACGCTAGACGGTGAGGACTACATGATCCTTGACGCCGACGACATACTCGGGGTGGTCGAGGAGTAGCCTAGGTACCAGAGAGCGGAGCCCTCACCCGTGGCCCTTTGCGCCGGGCATTTCTGTGGAGGATGCCCGGCGCACGCTTCTTCAGGCGATCGCCTGGAGCTTCCGTTGCTTTCTTCTTCTGCGCGTCTCTATCCCAACGAACTGCCAGCGGGGTCTTTTTAAGCCATGCGCGCGTTGCGCAGGGGCGACAGGGGCCGGGGGGTGGTAGACCTCCAGACTCGCTTGCTCAACCTGGGGTTCGACCTTGGTAACCGGGGGATAGACGGGGTTTTTGGATCCAGAACTGAGTTCGCTGTAAAGGCGTTTCAGCAGGGTATGAGCATACTAGCCGACGGGGTCGTGGGCGAGATCACCTGGAACGAGATTGTCGAGGCCGGGTACCGTCCGGGGGGGCGTTTGATCTACCTGCGCCAACCCCCTTTTAGGGGCGCCGACGTCATGGAGCTCCAGCGCATGCTCAACGACCTGGGCTTCGATCCCGGCGCCGTTAACGGCCTCTTCGACGAACGCACCGTCCGCGCCACCAGGGAGTTCCAGTATAATGCCGGCCTCATGCCTGACGGTGTGGTAGATGCCGGTGTCTTCAAGACTCTGAAGACCTACGCCGACCAGACTTTAGGCACCCACCAAATACCAGATAAAAGCGGCGGCTATTTCCCCGAAAATCTCTTCTCCGGCGCCATCGTCGTGGATGCCGCCCACGGCGGGCGAGATAGAGGATATGTTTGCCCGGGGAACCACGGGTTTACGGAGGCGGACCTGAACCTGGCGGTCGCACAGGATCTTTCCCAAATACTACCGGCCCGTCAGATCCTTCTCACCCGCAGCGACGATGAAGAGGTCTCGCATTCTGACCGTGCGTACCTCGCCAACTCCTCGGGGGCGAAGATGGTCATCTCCATTCACCACGCCCACCACGGCTCGCCCCGGGCCGAGGGCACGGCCTCCTTCTACTTCAGCCGCCTCGGCTACCAATCACACCGGGGTCGCATGACGGCCACCTACCTCCAGAGGGGCGTCACCCGCGCCCTGGACACGCTCGACATCGGCGAGCTGGGTCGCTCCTACGACATCCTGCGCGAGACTAACATTCCGGCTGTTGTCGTGGAGCCCCTATACCTCACCAACCCCCGCGAGCTCGAGCTCGCCTCCGATCCATACTATTCCACCACTGTCGCCGAGGCCATCGCTGA
>JALZFP010000012.1 GCA_030861485.1 Actinomycetota bacterium
GGGGGACAACACGGTGATGAACGTGGAATTGATCTCGCCTATAGCAATGGACGAGGGGCTAAACTTCGCCATCCGCGAGGGGGGCAGGACCGTAGGAGCGGGCGTCGTTACCGAGATCGTGGAGTAGCTGGTGGCCGTATCCAAGATCCGTATAAAGTTAAAGGCCTACGACCACGAGGTCATAGACAAGACCGCCAAGTCGATAGTCGAGACGGCGGAGCGGACGGGGGCCTTTGTGTTTGGTCCCGTTCCGCTGCCGACGAAGCGGAGCGTGTATACCGTGATTCGGGGTCCTTTTAAGGACAAGGACTCACGAGAGCACTTTAAGCTGCACACGCATAAGCGTCTTATAGATATCCAGCAGCCTACGCCTCGCACGGTCGACAGTTTGCAGCGCCTCGACCTCCCGGCCGGCGTAAACATTGAGATAAAGGCGACCTGATATGGCGACGGCGATATTCGGACGCAAAAAGTATATGACCCAGGCCTTCAAGGATGATGGCACGCTCGTGGGCGTGACCGTAATCGAGGTAGAGCCCAACTTCGTTACGGCGGTGAAGACGGTCGACGAGGACGGCTACGACGCGGTCCAGATCGGCTTCGGAACGGTACCCACGCGCAAGGTGAACCGGCCACACGCGGGCCAGTTCGAGAAGCACGAGACCCCACCGAGGAGGCACCTCAAAGAGCTCCGGGGCGTCTCGGGCGGGGTCGGCGGCACCATCGAGGTCGACGTCTTCGACGAGGGGGACAAGGTACACGTCACCGCGGTCAGTAAGGGTAAGGGCTTCCAGGGGACCGTCAAGCGCCACGGCTTCGGCCGCGGTCCGGTCACCCACGGCTCGCACAACATCCGCCAGCCGGGCTCGGTTGGGGCGTCGGCGGATCCTGCGCGGATCTTTCCCGGGCAGAGGATGCCCGGGCAGATGGGCAACAAGGGCGTCACGGTCAGGAACCTGGAGATCGTAGCCGTAGACCCCGAGAAGAACGAGCTCTGGGTGCGTGGCGGGGTGCCGGGCGGCAAGGGGTCGGTGGTCAAGATTCGGAAGGCGGGTGAGTAAGGTGGCGAAGGCACACCTCTTCGATGCAAGAAGCGGGGAGAGGTCGGACCTAAACCTTTCGGGTCCGCTTTTCGAAACCGACCCGAAGGAGCACGTCATACACCGGGCCGTCGTCGCCGAGCTCGACGCGAGGAGGCGTTTCACGGCGTCAACGAAGGGCCGGAAGGAGATCGTTGGTTCCGGGCGCAAGCTGTACCGGCAGAAGGGCACGGGCCGTGCGCGGGCGGGCGACATAAAGCCACCGAACCGCGTCGGTGGCGGTACGTGGGGTGGCCCGAAGCCGAAGGGTGGCCGCTCTCACAAGCGCATCAATCGCAAGGAGGCGCGCCTGGCGTTTTACGGAGCGCTCTCCGCAAAGGCTGCGGATGGCGAACTGTACGTGCTCGACTCGCTATCTTTCGACAAGCCATCTACCCGTCAGGCCAGGGATTTGATCCTCGGGATGGAGCTCGAAGGGCCCACCTTGGTGGTCATAACGGAGGACGACCGGCACGCAGCGCTCTCCTTCAGGAACTTGCCGAAGGTTACGGTTGTGGGGCCTTACAAGTACGGGGTCTACGAACTTTTGCGGGCGCGCGAGGTAGTGTTCTCGCGGGCGGCCTACGAGAGGCTAGCCGGTGAGCGCCGGAACGAAAGCGGGGAGGACAACGGGTAATGGATCCACATCAGATAATTATCAAGCCCGTTATATCGGAGAAGAGCTACAACCTGATTGAGACGGAGAACCAGTACACATTCCAGGTGGACAAGCGGGCGAACAAGAACCAGATAAAGCGCGCTATTGAAGAGGCCTTCGATGTGCAGGTCCATAAGGTGAACACCGTGAACGTAAAGAGCAAGCCGAAGCGCCAGGGCTTTTATAGAGGCCGGACGGCCACCTGGAAGAAGGCCGTGATCCGGCTCGCCGAGGGCGAGCGCATAGAGCTGTTTGAGGGGGTGTAAGGGATGCCGGCGAGACGTTACAAGCCGACGACTGCAGGACGACGGAACTCCTCCGTCCTCACGCGCGACTCGGTCACGAGGGAGAAGCCGGAGAAGAACCTTCTCCGCAAAATCCACAAAAGCGGTGGGCGCAACAACAAGGGGCGCATCACAACCCGCCACATCGGCGGTGGCCACAAGCGCCGTTACCGCCTTATAGACTTCAAGCGTAACAAGGATGGAGTTCCGGCTACGGTCGCAGCGGTCGAGTACGATCCGAACCGCTCGGCGAACATCGCGCTCCTTCATTACCACGACGGCGAGAAGCGTTACATCCTGGCGCCGCGCAACCTGACGGTTGGCTCCGTAGTCATGAGCGGACCGGATGCCGAGGTGGATGTGGGCAACACTCTGCCGCTGAACCGCATCCCGGTCGGTACCGTAGTCCACGCCGTTGAGCTAGAGCCAGGCCGCGGCGCCCAGATGGCACGCAGCGCGGGTACTAGCGCCCAGATCACCGCCCGCGAGGGCGCCTACGTTACGCTTAGGCTCCCTTCGGGAGAGCGGCGCAGGGTCCGCGGCGAGTGCCGGGCAACCGTGGGCGTCGTCGGCAACCAGTCACACCAGAACGTGCGGCTCGGGAAGGCGGGCCGCAAGCGGCACCTCGGCGTGAGGCCGACGGTACGCGGGACGGTCATGAACCCAGTGGATCACCCGCATGGTGGTGGTGAGGGCAAGGCCACACCGGGCCGGGCGCCGGTCACACCGTGGGGCAAGATCACGCAGGGATCACCCACGAGGAAGAAGCACAAGAGGTCAGACGCGATGATCGTCCGGCGTCGCAGAAAGGGAAGGAGGCGCTAAAGATGACGCGGTCGTCGAAAAAGCCGCCGTATGTCGAGGAGCGCCTTATGGAGCGTATCCTCCGTATGAACGAGAATAACGAGCGTCGGATGCTCAAGACGTGGAGCCGCGACTCGGTGATCTACCCGGAGTTCGTCGGCCACACTATTGCCGTGCACGACGGGCGTAAGCACGTACCCGTGTACTGCACGGAGAGCATGGTCGGCCACAAACTCGGCGAGTTTGCTCCGACCCGCACGTTCCGCACCCATATAAAGAGCGACAGGACGGCGAGGCGCAGATGAGAGCGGTAGCGAAGTTTGTGCGGATAGCGCCCCGCAAAGCGCGGCTGGTGGCGGACGAGATCCGGGGCAAGAGTTACCCGGAGGCGGTCTCCCTCCTGCGATTCACCAACAAACGGGCCGCCAAGGTCGTCGGTGAGGTCGTAAACAGCGCCGCCGCCAACGCCGAGCACAACTCGGACGTAGACCCCGACGAGTTGCGGGTGAAGACTGTCAGGGTCGACGAGGGACCGACCATAAAACGTTACCGGCCGCGGGCTATGGGCCGGGCGACCATGATCCGCAAGCGGACCAGCCACATAACGGTTGAGCTGGAGCCTCCCTTGGGCGCCGCGGTTGCGGTAGGCACGCCCGAGGGCGAGGAGGAAGAGTAGATGGGACAGAAAGTACACCCGGAGGGCTTCAGGCTCGGGGTAAAGCGCAAGGGCGAGAAGGTAGACTTCAAGAGCAGCTGGTACTCGGACAGGGACTTCGCGGAGCTTTTGGGCGAGGACCTCAAGATCCGAGAGCATATCGAGAAGAAGCTCTCGCGGGCGGGCATCGCCAACATCACGATCCGTAAGGCCGCCGAGCAGGGTGAGGTCGCAGTGGATATACACACCGCGAGGCCCGGCATCGTGATCGGTAAGGGCGGTAGCGAGGTCGACGCCTTGAGAGGCGAGCTCGAGCGCCTGACCGGTAAGAGGGTGCAGGTCAACGTGCGTGAGGTCTCGCGTCCGGAACTCAACGCCGCGCTCGTGGCAGAGTCTATCGCTGAGCAACTCGAGGGCCGCGCGGCCTTCCGACGGACAATGAAGCGGGCACTTACGAGCACGATGCGCAGCGGGGCCGAAGGCGCGAGGATCCAGTGCGGTGGCCGTTTGGGCGGTATCGAGATGAGTCGCACGGAGACCATCTCCGAGGGCCGGGTGCCGCTGCACACGCTGGATGCGGATATCGACTACGGCTTTAAAGAGGCCGAGACCCAGATGGGCCAGATCGGGGTAAAGGTCTGGGTTAATCACGGGATGCATGACGATGAGTTGAGCGGGGGGCGGTAGGCGATGCTCGTACCGAAGAAGCTAAAGTACAGGAAGCCCCACAGGGGCCGGATGCGTGGGCAGGCAAAGGGCGGCACCGAGGTGCAGTTCGGCGAGTACGGGCTGCAGGCGTTGGAGGCGTCTTGGATCACGAACAGGCAGATAGAGGCCGCCCGAATAGCTATGACCAGGAAGATCAAGCGCGGCGGGAAGGTTTGGATCAACATTTTCCCCCACAAGCCGGTCACTAAGAAGCCGGCCGAGACGCGCATGGGCAGCGGCAAGGGTAGCCCCGAGGGATATGTAGCCGTCGTCAAGCCCGGCCGTGTAATGTTCGAGATGAGCGGGGTCAACGAGGATCTGGCACGCGACGCTATGGCTTTAGCCGCCCAGAAGTTACCCATAAAGACTCGCTTTCTGGTGCGGGGAGGTGCACAATCGTGAAGGTGGCGGAGGTGCGCGAGCTGGACGTCGAGGAGCTCGAGCGGCGCCTTGCTGCTACGCGGCGAGAGCTCTTCAATCTGCGCTTCCAGCACGCAACCGGACAGTTGGAGAACACGGGACAGCTCAAGGAGGTTCGGAAGAACATCGCCCGGCTCTTGACCGTCCTGAATCAGAAACAGCGGGAGAACGAGTAGTGTCAGAGGAGAGAGAGAAAATAGAGGCCGCAGGGACCCCCGATTTCGGAGGGCTTGATTCCGGCGCCGCCAAAGGGCCAACGCTGGATCAGGACGAGGATCCTGTGCAGAGCGACCCCACGCGCGGCAGTCGCAAGGAGCGGGTAGGTCTCGTCGTCTCCGACAAACCTGAAAAGACCGTGGTCGTCTCCGTCGAGGCGCTCGTGCAGCATCCACTGTACAAAAAGCGCGTCAGGCGGTCCAAGCGTTTTATGGTGCATGACGAGCAGAACGAGGCGCGTGTCGGCGACACGGTTCGGATTATCGAGACGCGGCCTCTCTCGGCGCGCAAGCGGTGGCGGCTCGCGAACGTGGTGTCGAGGGCCGAACAATAATGATACAGAACGAGACACGAATCAGGGTAGCCGACAATTCGGGTGCCAGGAGTCTCTTGACCATTCGGGTGCTGGGTGGCTCAAAGAGGCGCAGCGCGGGCGTGGGCGACGTTGTCGTTGCCACCGTCAAGGAGGCGGCGCCGGGTGGTGGCGTGCGCAAGGGCGACGTGGTGAGGGCCGTGGTCGTCAGGACGAAGAAAGAGACGCGGAGGGACGACGGGTCGTACATCCGGTTCGGCGAGAACGCGGGTGTGATCATCAACAACGATGGCGCCCCGCGCGGGACGCGCATTTTCGGGCCCGTCGCCCGCGAACTGAGAGACAAGGGCTATACGAGGATAATTTCGCTGGCCCCGGAGGTGCTGTAGGCGATGGGTCTCAAGATAAAGCGTGGGGATACGGTGCAAGTGATCTCTGGCAAGGAGAAGGGCAAGCGCGGCGAGGTCGAGCGGATCATCCCGGCGAAAGAGCGGGTCGTCGTTAGAGGTGTGAATGTCAGGACCCGCCACGCCCGACCGAGCCAGCAGAACCCGGAGGGCCTGTACACGTTCGAAGCCCCGGTACACGTTTCCAACGTGATGCTCGTAGACCCAGACTCCGGGGAGCCGACCAAGGTAGGGTACAGGATCACGGACTCCGGACAAAAGGTTCGCGTTGCCAAAAGCAGCGGAAAGGACATAGATGGCTAGGTTAAAGGACAGGTACCGGGAGGAGATCGCCCCGGCTCTCAAAGAGAGGTTTGAGATACAGAACCCGATGCGCATACCAAAGCTAAACAAGATCGTGGTGAACATGGGCGTCGGGGAGGCTGCGCAGGACAGCCGGAGGCTCGACGGCGCGATGGAGGACTTGGCGCGCATCACCGGCCAGAAGCCACAGCTCCGGCGCGCGAGAAAGAGCATCGCCGGGTTTAAGATCCGGGACGGGATGCCGGTCGGGGCGAGGGTTACGCTCCGGGGTGAGCGGATGTGGGAGTTCCTGGATAGGCTCATAAACATCGCGCTCCCGCGCGTTAGGGACTTCCGGGGTATCAGCCCCCGCTCCTTTGACGGGCGCGGCAACTTCGCGCTGGGCTTGAGGGAGCAGACTATCTTCCCGGAGGTCTCCTACGACTCCATAGACACCACGCGGGGTTTGGACGTTGCGGTGGTGACGACGGCGGAGAGTGATGAAGAGGCCCGGGAGTTGTTGCGCATGTTGGGCATGCCGTTTCGGACGAGTTAGGGAGATACTCTCATGACGAGAAAAGCGTTGTTGGTGAAGCAGCGGAAGCCGCAGAAGTTCAAGGTCCGGGAGTACAACCGGTGTCAGCGGTGCGGCAGGGCGCACGGCTACTACC